>CAITEL010000213.1 GCA_903891375.1 uncultured Neisseriaceae bacterium | reverse complement strand
AGAAGAAGCTAAAAAAATAATCTCAATTATAAATATACATTTTAATAATGAGTTAAAAATTTTTTATATTACTGCAACTATGTGGCTAATTGGTGTAAAATTCACCCTAAATGAAAGTAAATTTTATCCCATCATTGATATAATTGGTGAAAACATTGATGATTATTTACCCAGTGGCATCAATCAAATTTTATTTAGCAAAGTGCTTAATGAAATTCAAATGCTACTGTTTGACATTAGAATAAACCAAGAACGAAAAAATGAAGGTTTATTAACTATTAATAGCATATGGATGTGGGACAAAAATTTAGGAGACTTAAAACAATCACCTAATAATATAATTGAATTATTAGGAAGAAACTTAATATACTTAGCACGGTCATCATTTGAGCTTTTTAATTTCGCTCCTGATGTACTCAATGTACATGACGTAACTTATCAAAAACCTCAAATTTCGAGCGCACTAAGTATAAAAAAGACCATTAATGGGGATTTACTTGATGGCTCTACAGTATTCATTGATAGTTTATACTACCCTTGTCGTTATCGTGATAGTAGTAGCTGGATGAATACAATAGAAAATTTAGACCAACAAATCGCTAAAGTAGTAAATGAATATATGAACTCAGGTAAAATAAATAACTTACGTTTATTTATTCCTACACAATATAAAACAATTGAAATTAATCTCTCCGAATTTAGCACATTTAAATTTTGGCGGAATAATACTTTTTTAAAAATAATCAAGGATTATCAATGAAACTCAACATAAAAAGCGCATTAAAAAAAATGATGGGCACAAAAAAACCAACAAATAAAGCAAAGAAGCCACAAACTCCTATTAAACCCACAAGTAGTGGCGGACAAAATAGCCGTAAAAAAATACACGTGAGTAGTGAAGAAAAAAATTCTTATAGTGGTGGTACCACCAGAACAAATAGTGATCGTTCCCGTAAAATTACAGGAACAGATTCACAACGTTCACCACGTTATTCAAAAGACACTGAAAGTAGTAGTAGTAGTAGTAGTAGTAGTAATGGACGCACTAGAACAATTGGCTTTAGCAAACCAACTAACAGATTTAAAAATGATGATTCTAGGGATAATGAAAAAACACAAAACAATGGCTATAAAAAACCAAACAGTAGATTTGAAAAAGATGAGTCTAAAGATAATGGCCGCACACGTTTCATAAAAAATGATTCAACAAGAAGCAATCCTAGAAACTCTTTTAAAAACAAAAATGAATTAGACAAATCAGTTAAAACGGATAAATCTGATAACCATGATACTATTACTATGCGAGCAAAAAAAACTAAGCTTCTTCGCCCAAATATTAAAGAAAAAATAATTTCCCGAAAGATTCGTGAAGAACGTATTTCTATACGTGATGGTGAAACATTACGTATCAGCAAGGCTTTATCTATGTCTGGTGTTGGCGGTCGACGTCATTGTGATGAATTAATCAATACTAAGGCCGTGACAATTAATGGACACATTGCGGTACTTGGACAACAAATTACTCAAAAAGATAAAATCGAAGTATTTGGCAAACCAGTAAAAATTAAATGGGCCGATAGACTAGCACGTATTATTATTTATCACAAGCCAGAAGGTGAGATTATATCAAGAGAAGACCCAAATGGCAGAACAACTGTGTTTGAGAGAATTCCAATATTAAAAAACAAACGCTTTGTATCTATTGGTAGGCTTGATTTTAATACTAGTGGTTTATTAATATTCACTACATCAGGAGAACTAGCTAATCACTTCACTCACCCTAGATACGAAGTAGAACGTGAATACTCAGTGCGTATTTATGGTGAAGAATTAACCAAACAACAACTAGACGAGCTAAAAAATGGAATTACCTTAGATGATGGTAAGGCAAATTTTACTGAAATAATGAAGTTAGATTCACAAAACGAAGATAGCAAAAATCACTGGTATAAGGTTATCCTTAAAGAAGGAAAAAATCGTGAAGTGCGCCGCATGTTTGAACACTTCAATGTTACAGTTAGTCGCTTGATGCGGACTCGATTTGGCCCTATTGCCCTACCGCCACGTTTAAAACGTGGCCAATACTACGAATTAAATGAAATGGAAGTATCGCAAATTATGCATAAATTTGGCTTAAACATAGCAGGAACCACAAAATAAATTTATCTCTTGCACAGTATTTTATATAAAAAATACGTGATTTTTGTAAAATATTATTGCTTATTTTTACAACTAACTGTCAGGTATTAAAGTTTTCAACATAGAAATTTTCAATTGGAGTCATATATGAATAAAAAAGGTTTTATCTCAACAAAAGCTATTATTACGTTGGTGGTGATCGCACTTATAATGATTTATGCGGTTTCTACATATAACTCGTTAGCAACTCAGAATCAAGGAGTGATGTCATCTTGGGCGCAAGTTCAAAATCAATATCAACGTAGAATGGATTTGATTCCGAATTTGGTAAATATTGTTAAAGGTGAAGCTAATTTTGAAAAATCTACATTAACCGATGTTATAAATGCTAGAGCTAAAGCTACTCAAGTAACCTTATCACCAGAGTTATTAAATGATCAAGCTAAATTACAACAATTTCAACAAACACAAAATCAATTAGGGTCAAGTCTTTCTCGTCTAATGGTTACAGTTGAAAAATATCCTGATTTAAAAACTAATCAGCAGTTTGCACAGTTAATGGATGAACTAGCTGGTACAGAAAATCGTATAGCAGTTTCACGTAGAGATTTTAATAATACGGTTCAACAATATAACTCTAACGTGGTTATATTCCCTCGAAATATATTAGCTAATACCTTTGGCTTTAAAGCAAAAGCATATTTCCAAGCAGATGAATCTTCCAATAAAGCACCCGCAATTAATTTCTCAAATTAGTTTATATGAACAAAATAATTTTTGTTATATTCTCCTTTATGACTTTTGTGGTTTGTGCTTTAACTGTTCCAAATAAGCCTGCCACTCGAGTATTAGACTTGGCTCACATATTAAGCATTAGTCAACAGCAACAACTTATTGATAAAATAAATAGTGTTTACACTAAAACACAAGGTAGTGAAATAGAAATTCTGACTATTAATAGTTTAGAAGGGCAACCAATAGATGAGTTTGCAATTCAAACTGCGCGCAAATGGCAACTAGGACAACAGGGTAAAAATAATGGCATTTTGATAGTAGTTTCTAAATCCGATAAACAAAGTCGAATTGAAATTGGCTATGGCCTAGAGGGTGTTATTCCAGACGGCTTTGTGGGTAGACTTCAACGTAACGTTTTAGCCCCAAATTTTGAATCAGGTAATTATTATCAAGGTTTAAGTTTAACCATTGACCAACTAGCTCAACAAATTAGTAAAGATTTTACGCCTCAAACTAAAGCACAACCACAAAATAATGTGCAGTGGTATTGGGTAATAATTGGTGCAGGTATTGGTATAATAATAATATTGTTATTTGTAACTGGTCACGGGGATATTGCAATAAATCTTTTATATCTTTTACTAAATATTTTAATTAATCGTGGCAATAATAAATCAAATAAAAACGATGATATTGGTGGTGGCGGTGGATTTGGTGGCGGCGGTTCTTCTAATAAATGGTAAATAGTGCGAACTATTGTTGGTCTGTATTGTTAAGCACAAAATAACGCAGGTAAAACATTGGTATTGTTAGTTAGTATAGGCTATTCCATTTGGCCATTAAGAATTTAAATTTAACTATACTCATTCATATTCAAATTCCAAGTTTGTTGCCAAGCTCCTTGGATCTTGAATCTGTTCAAGAGGTATACATACTCTAACATTTACTTACTGTAGGCACTGGTTTTCGTCGTAATATAGCCAATACTTAACAATGTGGCGCTAATTTAGTCATAATAGCAAAATTGATATTGTCTATTCTATTGGAAATATGGCTGTACCAATCACCCCTAATAGCATATCCATCATATGCGTTAGTTGCCATAATAACTACAGAGTGGTCTGATGGATTATATAAATACCTTAAAACAAATCCAAGTGTATTACATGAGTAATAGTAATACATATGTTTATTGTAAATTTTTGCTTCAATGCCTAATCCATAACCAAATTCGTTATCACTATTCAAATTTTTAACAGCTTTAGCATTTTTTACCGATACTAAGCTGGAAAATTGCATAAATTGAGTTTGGTTAAGTAATTTTGTTGAATTAAATAATGCATTAATAAAAATACTGATATCAGCGGTAGTGGATACAATATTCGCAGCACCAGCAAATGTAGACATGGTAAACATTTTTATATCATCAAATGATCTTTTCATACCACTATGCAACCTATAACCAGAAACAAGATATTTGGAATTTATCATTTGAGATGGCAGATTTTCCACATAAAAGGTATGCTTTAATTTTAGAGGCATAATAATTCTAGTTTCAATTTCTTCTTTAGGCGTTTTACCACTTACTTTGTTTATTATTTGTCCTAATAAAATGTAGTTTGAGTTAGAATAATTCCATTTACTACCAGGATTAAATTCAAGAGGTTTATTTTTGATTAGTTTTAATACCATTTTTGGAGAATAATACTGATATTCATTATTGGAAAATTGGTGTTCAAATTCTTTAGTGATATAGCTTGGAATACCACTTGTCATATTTAATAACTGCCTAATTGTGACTGAACCCCAATTGGAATACTCTGGAAGCCATTTACTTAACTTATCATCCAAACTAAATTTATACTTTGATTCTGCAGCTAATTGGAGTATAACCACAGAAATAAACGATTTAGTGGTACTTCCTACTTGAAATTCACTATCCTGATCTATATCTGTACTTCCACCAAACGAGTATGTCCCTGCATATACGCTCACATTTGAAAATGCTGGACATCCTGCTGTAATAGATACTGCGGATAGATGAGTTTGTTTTGTATTATCTTTTAAAAATTGATTTGCTGATTGTTGTAAATATTGTTTGAATAATTCTTGGTTATTATTCTCATACGATATTGCTTTTGTGCTAGAACACCCCACATTCAAAAAATCAATGAATATGCATAAAATAAACCACATTATAAATTTCATTTTAATACCGTAAATAATAGCTCATCTGGTAACCACCTTGAGCTATATACATAAAATTCAACAGGCATGTAACCCATATTTAAGTAGCTATAAAGTGAAAATATTTACTGATTTTTTGGAAGAATAAATCAATAGTTATGTGCATTCTCAAGAGATTACCACTAAATCAATTTGACATTGGACTCTAAGTTGATTGCAATATTGGTACTACTTAACAATAAAATATACAATATAGCACATCTAAGGTATTTACTGAGAAGTAACCAAAAGTGTTACTACTCAGTATAATTTAGTTGCTCTATCTCGTGCTAATCAAGATGAAATGAGTATTATTTACCTTCTTTATAACGCTCTGAGTATTCTCTAGTAGCTGTCTTCAAAACAATCTTTTCACCAACATTGACAAAAGAAGGTACAACTATACGAATACCAATATCTAGTATTGCTGGTTTATCCATTGCTGTAGATGTAGCACCTTTAATTTGAGGGTCAGTTTCCACCACAGTACACACAATTGTTGTTGGAAACTCGACAGCAAGAACACCTCCATCAACTAATTTAAGCGTTACATTAATACCATCAGATAAAAACACAATATCATTGCCGATTGCATCTGGAGTAACTGTAATTTGGCTATAATCTTCCATATTCATAAATATGTAGTCTTCACCTTCTTTATACAAGAAAGAGCACTTTAATTCTTCTGTTGATAAACGTTCTATTGAATCAGTTGATCTAAATCCAACTTGAGCTTTTGAACCAGTTTGAATGTTTTTCATTTCAGTTTGTATCACTGCACCCCCACCAGTTCCTGATTTTACTGTACGGGTGCTTAACACCACAAATTGACGGCCATCGTGCTGAATAATCCAACCCTGGCGAAGATCAACTGCTTTTTCTTTCATATTTTGTTTCCTTTATATTAATAAACCTCCACGATGCAAGCATACGCAGTATCTTGAGAGCAAAAACTTTTACACAGAGCAAGGCTGGGGATACCAACCATACTTCGCTGGTATGAGAGTGTCGCAGCAAACTGCGAGGAATTCACCCAGAGAGATTAAAACTACTTTTGTTTTATTTACAGTAGTAATTTTATACTATTTTTGTATTGTTAACATCCAGTGTTGAATTTCATTCGTCTCTTGTTCTGAGAGTAAATATTGATTTAATGATGTATTTGCATCATGAAATCGATAACGTAGAATAACCTCTGGTAAATTCGTTGCCATAATATTTTGTGCAAAAACAAGTCGAGCAAATAGATCATAATCCGCACATACTTTATAGTATGAGTTATACCTCAAAGTATTTAATGCTGATTTACGAAACATAACACTCGGATTCAGGAATGGAACTCCACTAAAAAAACTTTGTTTTAATTCCATTATTGACGATGAAACCACATATTTTAATCTCACTTTAGACTCATCTGGATAAAATCCCTCAGCTTGCCCACCGATAAAACCAAATTTGGGGTTATCTTCTAAAAATTCAACTTGTTGTTCAAATCTAGTTGGCATACAAACATCATCATGATCCATCATGGCGATAAATGAGCCTTGTGCACGATCAATCCCAATGTTTGAAGTGATAGCTATGCCACTATTCATTTTACACGGTATCCAAATAACCCGATCATCATTATAATTTGCAATAATCTGTTGCAATCTTGAATCATCCTGTGGGCTATCGTTTACAATTAAAAACTCAAAATCAGAATAAGTCTGTTCAAGCACACTCTCAATAGCTTCGCATAAATACATTTCATTGGTTTCCTTTCACATTTAAGAAGAGTTAATATGCCTATTGATAGAAGTCTTAAAATAACTATCTCATAATAAAAGTTTATAATGTATGTTTGAGGGCAATATATAATTAATTATAACAGTATAAAACTTAGTGTGGTGATGCCAGTTTATCAAACCAATGAAATGTATTTATGCGAAGCTATTGAGAGTGT
>CAITEL010000212.1 GCA_903891375.1 uncultured Neisseriaceae bacterium | reverse complement strand
TTCAGCAATAAATGCAATATTTTCAAACATTCATCCCAGAATTTTAGCATGTTCGATTACCAAAATGCAAAATATCTCAAATTTTGGAATTATGCTGTTTTTCAGGACTGAAAACTAGAAATGAGTTGTGTGATAAAAATGTTCTTACTTATGATTAAATGTAATTGTAGCACATAGTGACTTATTATTTCAAAAAATTATTCGATTCATATAAGTTAACCTAAAAAAATAAAAACATATGTTTGCTAGTATTTTGGTAAAATAATAGCCTTAAAGTAACACCCGTTACGTATTGAAAAAATTGAAAGAAAAAAGCATTATGAACAATAAATTTTTACCATTTGCGCTACCAGATATTGGAGAAGAAGAAGTCGAAGCTGTTATTAAAACCTTACGTTCTGGTTGGGTGACTACTGGCCCAATAACCAAAGAATTTGAAGAA
This sequence comes from uncultured Neisseriaceae bacterium, assembly GCA_903891375.1. GTDB lineage: Bacteria > Pseudomonadota > Gammaproteobacteria > Burkholderiales > UBA11063 > Aquella. The sequence goes on along the minus strand of CAITEL010000212.1, from coordinate 2,743 downwards.
AAATTTGCAGAGTTTTTAGGTGGAGGGGTTGAGGCAATAGCAGTTAATTCAGCTACTGCTGGGTTACATTTAGCTCTTGAGGCTTGTGGAGTTTCAACTGGTGATGAGGTTATAACTACCACGCTAACATTTACAGCTACAGCTGAAACTATTCGTTATTTAGGTGCACATCCAATTTTTGTAGATATTGATCCCAACACATTGAATATTGATATTTCACAAATAGAAAACAAAATCACCAAAAATACTAAAGTAATAGTACCAGTACATATTGGAGGGCTACCCTGTGATATGGATAAAATTTTAGCTATAGCAAAAAAATATAACTTGAAAGTTATCGAAGATGCAGCACACACTTTACCAAGTAAAATAAACAATATAATGATAGGACAACATAATTCAGATGCAATTGTATATAGCTTTTATGCTACTAAAACAATTACTACGGGCGAGGGTGGGATGGTTGTCACAAAAAACAAAGAAATTGCCAATAGGTGTAAAGTAATGCGATTGCACGGAATTAGTCGAGATGCTTTCGATAGATACACTTCAGAAAAACCGTCATGGTATTACGAGGTGATAGCACCAGGATTTAAGTATAATTTATCGGATATTGCAAGTTCTTTGGGTATTTGTCAATTAGCCAAGGCAAATAAATTCCATCAACAACGTGAAAACTTAGCTATGCGCTATATTGATGAATTGAAGCAATTACCAATTAAATTGCCGCCAATGGTTGTAAATCCAAGTACTGATGAGCATTCATGGCATTTGTTTATAATTGGCTTATTACCAGAAATTAAGATAACCCGTGATGAGTTCATTAATAAGATGAGTGAATATAAGATTGGTACTAGCGTACATTTTATTCCGTTACATATGCAACCGTATTGGAAAAATCAATATAATTTAAAAGATTCAGATTTTCCAATGGCAACAAAATATTATGCTAATGCGGTTAGTTTACCTATATATACAAAAATGACAGTAGAGGATCAAACCTTTGTTATTGAAACAATTAAAACGATTTTATCTCAAAGTGTTTAAAAGTATGTCGGCAAAGAGGTTGTTTGATATTATTTTGTCAGTCATGGGGCTTACGCTATTGTCTCCAATATTAATAATAATTGCATTTACTATTAAACTAACGTCTCAGGGGGAAATATTTTTTCGGCAACAGCGTGTTGGGTTAAATGGTCAATTGTTTCTTATTCATAAATTTAGGACAATGGTGATTAACGCAGAGGATTTGGGGCCAAAAATCACAATTGGCATGGATAAGCGCATCACTAAAATTGGACATTTCTTACGTAAAACTAAACTAGATGAACTACCTCAACTAATTGATGTGTTTATTGGAAAAATGTCGATAGTCGGTCCACGTCCTGAAGTGCCTGAGTATGTTGCATTATATCAAAAAGAAGTAAAAGATATAGTGCTCTCGGTACGCCCAGGTATTACTGATTGGGCATCGATTAAAATGATTGATGAAAATCTAATATTAGCTAAATCAGATAATCCCAAAAATACATATATTCATGAAATTATGCCACAAAAACTAGCTTATGCGGTTAAATATGTAAAGAGAAGAAGTATGCCACAAGATATTTTAATAATTTTCATGACATTTATTAAGATAATTAAACGATGAACAAATATTATAAAATTGGTTTACTACGTAGAGTAAAGGCACATCTTAAGCATGGTGGTATTATTGCATACCCGACAGAATCATGCTATGGTTTAGGTTGTAATCCGTATAACTATAAAGCGATTAATAAAATTTTTAAACTAAAAAAAAGAAATAAAAATAAAGGTTTTATTGTGGTTGCAGGGGAATTAAAGCAATTTAATAAACTAATAAAACCGATGAGTAAATCACAAGAAAAAATAATTAAAAGATATTGGCCAGGCCCATACAGTATAATATTGCAGACTAAACCAAGTGTTCCACATAACCTAACTGGTAAATTTAAAAATTTAGCACTTCGGGTGTCAGCTCAAAAAAATATCCAGCAATTATGTGGGTTTCTTCATTATCCATTGGTCTCAACTTCGGCTAATCGTTCAAAGCAAGTTTCAACTAAGAATTATCGTGAATGTGTAAAACAGTTTGGTAAGTCAGTATTTGTGTTACCAAGCCTTATTGGTTTTGCCAAAAAACCATCAACAATAATTGACATCGAAACGAACAAAATTTTTCGCCAATGAATTTTGTCACTAAAATGAAACATTCATACACTGGTGGCTTTTTTTCTGAAAATTATGGGTGTAGTAGTAATTCTAATAAATAATCAGCGTTAGCAATTTTTTCAGTAGCATCTTTAGATTGTATACTCCATACAATTTTGGTATTACCAACCATTTTGCAAGTTTTTAATTGTTGAAGTAGTTTAATGATTTTAATGGGTTCTATCGGTGGATTATCAATAAATGTTACAGTAATACTTTTACTTGTTATATCAAATTTTTTAATGCCAAATGCGATTGCTTTTACACGGATATAATGGCTGTTAATTAGGTTTTTAACTTCAAGGGGCGGTAATCCATTCTTATCTATAATCTCTTGGTAAACTAAATCTATTTCATTTGTTGAGGTGGCTTTAGCTAATTTTTTATAAAAAACTAATCGTTCATGTATGTTGTTGCAATATGTATCTGGTAAAATGCTTGTTGTATTTAAGTCAACTTCACAGTTTATATCAACATCGATGATATTATCAATTTTTAATCCTTGCCTTAA
>CAITEL010000211.1 GCA_903891375.1 uncultured Neisseriaceae bacterium | reverse complement strand
TGCCTAAAAGCATTTTTAATTCTGAATAAAACCATGAGGCGATACTTAAACAATGCAACCATAATTCTTCTAGTTGCATTTTATTCGAATCTGTTATTTTAAATGCTTGTTCGAGTAGCAAGTATAACTCTACAATACCTAGTCCTGGTCGTGAACCAGATACGGTATAATCTATAGCATTCCCAACATATTCAATTTGTTTATCTTGATTGGCGAAAACGTTTTTAATGTAGGATTTAGTTGATAAAATCACTCCACAAATATTATACGTACCTAGAAATTTATGACCTGAAATTGATAATGTATCTAACATATCAAATATATTGTTGATATGTTTAAGTTTTTTTATATATGGAATTAATAAACCGTATATTGCACCATCTCCATGTATTTTATATTGTTTTCCGCAATTTTTAGATAAAATTGACGAAATTATTTCTAAGTCATCAACCATTCCATCAATGGTTGCCCCGATATTTGCCCAATATATAATTGGAGTTTTTATCTCACATAATGTAGACTCAAGCAAACCAGCTATATTATCTGCATCTAACTTTATTAATTTTAATCCTAATTGATTGGCAACTTTATCAAGTGAATAATGGCTTTTGGTTGATGAAATTATTGTAGGGTTTTGCCCAAATTGATTAAACAAAAACTCTCTATGCCACCAAATAGCGGCAAAATTAGCCTCTGTTCCACCACTAGTTACGTAACCAAAAGCTTCATCAACTGCTCCACCTAAATGTAGAAAAATAGAAGATATCACATCAGCTTCCAGATCTTTGATATTATCTACACGATAATTCCCAGTAACTACAGGTACCCCAACATTATTTATAAATGTGTTAGCAAACGACTTTTCGATTATACCTAGTTTTTTTAAATCAATATCAAAGGCATGAGCTCTATTTACTGGATAACCCAACGCAAAAGTTTTAGATACACGGACTTCTTCTAAAATTCCTGCTAAATTTATATTTTGCATATTTACTACCCTCAAGTTATATGGTTTTAACTGATACATTTTCCCAAAGTATGCCAGATGGCAATCAAAGTATTATGTAAGTAATATATTTATAACTTAACAACTTAAACTATTGTATAAAGTTCAGTTGCCAAGTCGAGTTTATACTCATTCATATTCAAGTTTCAAGTTTGTTGCCAGGCTCCTTGCCTACTACCTGTAGGTGGCATCTGTGGCGTCTCTTTGGATCTTGAATCTGTTCGAGTATATTATTTAACTAAAATTAATGTGGATATCGCAGTAGAGGGAATTGAATCCTCAACTTCCGCAATTTTATAAATTTTTTCATCAGGGATATCTTTTTTATTCTCCATATAAAAACACGCCACTTGAAATAAACTTGTTTTATCCAGCATGAGGTATTGTTGTGTTCTAACTATTTCAAATAAATTCCATACGACTACCTTTAGTGTTTTTTTGTTAAGCACGGTAATGGTCTTATTTTCATAATTAATTGTTTGGATAGAGAACATACTATTTAATTCAGATGCTTTTAATCCACCGAGATAGTATTGAATTATCCCTGTATCTTTTTTAGAAAATTTGGCTTCATAATCTTTTTGGTTTAAGTACCAATCTTCAGTGTATAATTTAAATACCTTTAATGATAACAGGTTTGAAACTAAGAAATATGGACGGAGTGTTTCGTCTTCTATTAATAATTTATGCTTAGATAATTTTAATTCATATTGATTTGTAGACAATTTAGCTAATTTTTGTAGCAAAGTACAGCTTTTATCGTATAAATAATTATAACATATGCTGTGAGGAATAGCTAAATAATTTAATTTTGACAATAATGATAAGAATGATATATAAATCAATAGGATAATTAAATTTATTATTGTGCCATTAGCTACGATTCGTAATCCATCTGGCTCATTCATTAATAATGGATAGTCCGAAATAATATTATGCATTAATAATACAGATGTAATGCTAATGAATGTTGATGGTAAAAATTTATTAAATCGAGCAAATAGCTTAGAAAATAGATAAATTTCGCCAAGCATAGCAACAAATGATGCTATGACTCCGTGATAAAATAAACTCCATGTTCGTACTCCTAGCGCATTAATTAAGTTAGTATAAACTAATTCATTTTGTGACATAGAATTTGGAATAGGAAAATAATGTAATAAGTTTACACAATTTGAATATATTCCATCACATAATGCACCAATGATAACAATGGATAGAATAGTCACCCTATTTCTATTTGTTATGGCTACGATAGCATCACAAGTAATATATATAAACGGAAAAAGAAGACTTGAGCAACAAAATTTTATACTATAATTGAATAATGGAAAAGTAAATGCAATTTGTCTAAAAAATAATACGTTACACGTTAATTTAAAAGTGACATAAAACATTGCTAAAATAAGAATTTTATTATTGTTATTCATTATGTATCCTTATTGTTAAGGTTTTTAATATCTAAAAAACTGTAAGGTACAAGAAATGTGAATGGATTAGGTGACGTAAGGTT
>CAITEL010000210.1 GCA_903891375.1 uncultured Neisseriaceae bacterium | reverse complement strand
ATTTAAAGCTATTATTTTCGATAAATTTTTAGAAGCAGATGAAGAAAAGATTAATATTAAAATACCTCCTAATAGTGGAGATAATATCATTAATAATAGCATATTATTTAAATTTGAGATTAAATTCATTATAATTATATAAAATGAAAATTAAGGAAAAATGGGTGGTATCCCACTTACTGACCCAGCTGCGCCTGTTGCTTTTGTAGCCGCACAAGTTGCTTTTATATTTGCAGCAGTTTGAGTTGTATCATGAAAATGTCTTATTGTTTTATTATGCTCTTTAAAAATTCATAAGCAGCAAAACAAAAAGCTGTAGTAATTATAGCTTTAGTTGCAGAAGGATTACTTGTTATTTTTACTACATAAGTACCAGGTAATACTCCAAATAATACTTGACTATAAATAGGATGATAACATATTAAATAAATAAAGATTAATCCTCTAATAAAATATTTAAATCGTATCATAAATCTTTCAAAAAATTCTCCAATAAAGGAATCATTTAATATTTTACCAAAAAAAATAAGCATAAATATAATAAGTACTTCTAAAAGATAATCATAGTATGATAAAAAAGGTTCCATTAAAATACATAAAACAAATATTATTGTTAATAAACAATCTTTTTTAGTATTTAGATCTATTTTTTCTTTAAATATTAAATACATTATAGGGGATACTAAAAACCAATAAAGTTCATTTACTAATTCTTTTACTGCATCTAAATTATTTTCATTATGGTATAAAGCTAATAAAAGTAAAATTAAGATTAATATTAATTTAGGTAGGTGCTGTGGGTTATTAATAAATAAATAAAAATTATCTATTTTATTTTTAACCCATGATATTTTAGTTTTAATATTAGTATATACTAGGGTTGATTCTATATATAATTTCATTTTTGTTTTTTTTTGTTTTACAGTTTCTAACATTGTTTTCATTTTTGTCCGGAAGTGGAGTTGAACCACTGACCTAAAGATTTTCAATCTTTCGCTCTAACCATCTGAGCTATCGAGACTTTTTAATTTCATATAATTTTATTAGAGAAGGTAGGATTCGAACCTACGTAGATATAAATCAACAGATTTACAGTCTGTCGCCTTTAGCCACTCAGCCACTTCTCTCATCTCATCTCATACACTATAGATATCTTATTAATATAATGATAAAGGGTATGAAAATATTAAAAGCAAGAAGAGAGGGATTTGAACCCCCAACCAACGACTTTGGAGATCGATGTTCTACCAATTGAACTATCTTCTCATCTCATCTCATCTCATCTCATACCTAATATCATTTATGAATTCGGGAATAACGGGATTTGAACCCGTGGCTTATGGCTTGACAGGCCATTACTCTAACCAGCTGAGTTATATACCCATTCTATTCATTTATTGTCTAATTTTACTAGCCCCCTCACATTCTTAGCTCAGTTGGATAGAGCAACAGCCTTCTAAGTTGATGGTCATAGGTTCGAATCCTATAGAATGTACATTTAAAATAATGTTAAATAACCCATTAAAACAATTTGAGATTTCGACTTTATTTGTAAATCCTTTTTTTTATATTTTTATTTTACTTTCACTTTTTATATTATATATAATGTAT
>CAITEL010000209.1 GCA_903891375.1 uncultured Neisseriaceae bacterium | reverse complement strand
TGCAGGAATGGTGTTAAATATTACTAATAAAGAAAATATAGAACAGTCCATAACGGAAATTAGTTCTAAATATGGTGATATAACTATTTTAATTAATAATGCAGGTATTACTAAAGATACTTTATTTTTACGCATGAAAGAAGAAGATTGGGACGATGTTTTAGATACCAATTTAAAATCAGTATTTTTATTATCTAAAGCAGTGATTCGTGGCATGACAAAAGCAAGGTATGGTAGAATTGTCAATATAACTTCGGTGGTTGGGTTCACTGGAAATCCAGGGCAGGTTAATTATACTAGTGCAAAAGCAGGTTTAGTGGCTTTTTCAAAGTCATTAGCTAAAGAGATGGGTAGTAGAAATATAACAGTAAACTGTGTAGCGCCAGGTTTTATTCAAACAGATATGACAGATAAACTTTCAGAAGATGTAAAAGCTGCATATATGAAAAATATTCCTTTAGGAAAATTTGGTCAAGTTGAAGATATAGCAAATAGTGTTAAATTTCTAGTCGGTGACGATGCTAATTATATTACAGGGACTACTATACATGTTAATGGCGGTATGTACATGTAATCTATTCGTCGTCTTTGAACCCTATACTTTGTCAGGATATAAAAAAATATGCCTTATGTACTTCATGTACACTGCACCATATTTTTTTACATCCTTTCGCGTCTAGGATTCAAATACTTGAATAGATAGTGGTCGTCTTTGAACCATATACTTTGTCAGGATATAAAAAACATGTCATCAAAATTATGACGATAGAATGCAGGTAAGTAGTTACATTATTGGAGAGAAAATGAAACCATTACACCCTGTTATAGAACAGGTAACACATAATATAGTAGAACGAAGTCGTGCAACACGCACGGATTACGTAAATAAAATGAAAGCTCACTATGGTAAGCGAGTTAGCCGTGCTCAATTAGGTTGTACTAATATAGCACATGTAATTGCAGCCGAGGATGAAAGAGTTAAATTTATTCTAAAACATCAAGAGGCACCGAATATAGGTATTGTAACAGCATATAATGATATGTTGTCAGCACATCACCCATATTATCGTTACCCAGAAAAGATTAAAAAAGCGATTTATGAGGTTGGAGCAACAGCACAAGTTGCTGGTGGTGTTCCTGCTATGTGCGATGGTGTAACTCAAGGTCAGGATGGTATGGAGCTGTCTTTGTTTTCACGAGAAGTGATTGCCTTGTCTACAGCTGTTAGTTTATCTCATAATGTTTTTGATGCTGTTTTATGTTTAGGTATATGCGACAAGATAGTTCCTGGGTTATTAATCGGAGCTTTATCTTACGGGTACCTACCAACTATTTTTATACCATCAGGGCCAATGCCGAGTGGAATCTCGAATAAAGAAAAATCCGAGACGAGAAAGTTATATGCAGAAGGTAAAGTTGATGAGACAGCGCTTTTAGATTCAGAAATTAAATCATACCATGCTGCTGGTACATGCACATTTTATGGTACAGCAAATAGTAATCAAATGCTTCTGGAAATTATGGGCTTACATGTGCCTGGTAGTGCCTTTGTGGTTCCAGATAGTCCATTGCGTGAGGCATTGACAACATTTGCATCACAACGAGCTGTGGCTATTACTAGCCAAAAAAATGAGTTTATACCATTAAGTGAGGTTATAACAGAAAAATCAATAGTTAATGCGATTATTGGTTTAATTGCAACAGGAGGTTCAACGAATCATACCTTGCATTTACCAGCAATTGCGAAGGTATGTGGAATTATTATCAATTGGGATGATTTTGCAGAATTATCTAAGGTGATTCCATCTATAGCTAAGGTTTATCCAAATGGTGAGGCTGATGTTAATATGTTTCATAATGCTGGTGGTGTAGCTTATGTGATTAATGAATTACTTGAAAATGGTTTACTACATAATGATGTTATGACGGTGATGGGTAAAGGGTTAAGCAAATACACGTATAATCCGTATTTGACAGAAGATAATGAATTAAAGTGGGCAAAGGCAACAAATAAAGATCACAATATTATTCGTTCCGTAGATAACCCGTTTAGCCATGAGGGTGGTTTGCGTTTATTGATTGGTAATTTAGGTAGGTCAGTAAGTAAAGTTTCAGCAATTGCAAAAGAATATAGATATGTTAAGGCACCAGCATGTGTGTTTTCTAGTCAAGAACAGGTATTGGGGGCGTTTAAAAAAGGTGAGTTAGAGAAAGATTGTGTTGTGGTTTTATGTTATCAGGGTCCTAAAGCAAATGGGATGCCAGAATTACATGGTTTAACTCCAGCGTTATCATCGCTACAAGATAAGGGATATAAAATTGGTTTAGTTACAGATGGTAGAATGTCTGGCGCATCAGGTAAAGTGCCAAATGCAATTCATTTAACACCTGAGAGTCTAAATAATGGTAATATAACACGTGTACGTGATGGTGATGTGATCGAATTAGATTTAGAAAATGGTATTTTACGAGTAATGGTTGATGAAGATGAATTAATAAGAAGGTCACCATTAACAGCCGATTTAAGTCATAGTAAATTTGGATTAGGACGTGAACTTTTTAGTGGATTTAGAAATGTGGTTTCTAGTTCAGAAGAAGGCGCTTCTATCTTTTAACTTCTTATCAAGGATAATATATTGTGAATTCAAACACTTTAAATCTAAATATAAAACTAGCTTTTTATACTAGTTATGGCAATGATATGCCAATTAAGTATAAGGGAGTTTTGTCAAGTCTAGATCATTTACTACAAACAAATGTGAATGATAATACTATGCTCACTAAAGTAAAGGTGGTTCTTGAGGGTGTGTACCAATCAATTGAAACTGCCGATGATTTAAAAATGTCGCTAAAAGAAATCAGAAATTATTTATGGCAAATGGATGAGGGTAATCCTTCTGCTGAGTTTATTCAATTGTATCAAAAACAAATTGAAGAAACCAAAAATTCTATTAATACGCTAAATTGGGTATCTTATAATCATGATTATTACTCAGCTAATTTGTCAAATTTATGGCATATTAAAGAGTAGCTAAGAAAGTTTATTAAAACTTGAAAAAAATAATATTATCTCCTATGGCGGGAGTCACAGATGCGCCATTTCGTTATATTGCTAGGAAATATGGAGCAACACATACTATATCAGAAATGATTACATCGCAGATAAACTTATGGGGTACTGATAAAACCAAGCATAGGCTTAAAGATGACTTTAATAATGGTGATGCTCTTAATATTATGCAAATTGTGGGAGCTTCGTCAGATGTGGTTGTGGACGCTGCTAGAAAATGTGTGGAATATGGTGCAGATATTGTTGAAGTTAACATGGGGTGCCCTGCAAAAAAAGTGTGTAATGTATTAGCTGGGTCCGCATTATTAAAAAATGAATTTTTAGTAGCAGAGATATTAACTAATGTTGTTAAATCGGTGGAAATACCAGTTTTTCTCAAAACACGTCTTGGTTTTGATAAAAACCAGCAGAATATTCTGAATGTTGCTAAAATAGCAGAAGATAGTGGTATTCAATCATTGACTATTCATGGACGTACACGGTGTGAATTATATAACGGTGAAGCTAGCTATGATTTAATTGCTAAAGTTAAATCGCAAGCTAAAATACCAGTTTTTGCTAATGGGGATATCAATACACCAGAAAAAGCTAAATACGTGCTTGATTTCACACAGGCTGACGGCTTATATATAGGTCGTGGGGCATTAGGTAGACCTTGGGTATTTTCGCAAATAGCTCAATATTTAGCAACTGGAGACTACACTACACCTACTGTTGAAGTTATGGCGGGGACAGTTCTAGAGCATTTGTCGTATATATACTTGCATTATGGTGACCAAATGGGGGTGCGGTTAGCTAGAAAACACATTAAATGGTATGCACAATCTAACGTTGCACTAAATTTTATGCAACAACACTTACCGTTTGTTAATCAAATAGAATCAAGTAAAGAGCAATATCAAAAAATCGCTGAGCTGTTCTATAATTAACTGTTGTTTGAATGAATATGTGATAAAATGGGTACTTGAGTGAACTAGTAAACTATTTTTTGGAGTAATAAAATATGAGTAATTTTACGCATGAAGATTGTCACGAATACCTTTTGCCACAAGTGTTAGTTGGGCATCCAGCACCTGATTTTACAGCTGCAGCTGTTTTAGGTAATGGGCAAATCACCAATAACTTTAATTTTAAAACAGCAACAAAAGATAAATACACTGTAGTATTTTTCTACCCATTAGATTTTACTTTTGTATGCCCTTCAGAATTAATTGCATTTGATCACCGTTTAGATGAGTTCAAAAAACGCAATGTCGAGGTAATTGGTGTTTCTATTGATTCACAATTTACACACAATGCATGGAGAAATACACCGATTGATAAAGGTGGTATTGGCCAAGTTGGCTATACTTTAGTCGCAGATATTAACCATGAAATTTGTCAAAATTATGGTGTAGAAGCTGCAGCAGGTGTTGCTTATCGTGGTTCTTTTTTAATTGATAAAAAAGGTGTTGTGCGTCATATGGTGGTGAATGATTTACCATTAGGGCGTAATGTTGATGAAATGTTACGTATGGTTGATGCCTTACAATTTACAGAAGAACATGGCGAAGTTTGTCCAGCTGGCTGGAATAAAGGTAAACCAGGGATGAAAGCTAGTTTAGAAGGCGTTGCAGACTATCTATCACAAAATTCAGAAGCCCTATAGTCTCCCCTGTCCGATAAAAATTTGTATTTATTAAAAGCCATACTTTATATTTGAAGATGGCTTTTTTCTTTATATCTTCAATAAAAATTCAATCAATACTCTTGAAGTTTTTATAAATAACACCATATATTGAATTATAGAGGAATAATAGTAATTATTATTTAGATAAACAATTTTTTGAGTATAAACAATATATGAGTAAACGTGATTACTATGAAGTTTTAGGTGTAGCTAAGGGTGCATCGGACGAAGAGATTAAAAAGTCATACAGAAAACTAGCAATGAAACATCATCCTGATAGGGTTACAACATTGCCTGATGCAGAAAAAAAGAAAGCAGAAGAAAAATTCAAAGAGCTACAAGAAGCTTATGCTGTTTTATCTGATCCACAAAAAAAACAAATGTACGATCAATTCGGTCATAGAGGAGTTGAGGGTAATAATGCTGGTGGAGGCTTTGGCGGTAGTGGCGGTAGTGGTAATTTTGATGATATATTTGAAACTTTTGGTGATATTTTTGGCGGTGGCAGACGTGGTGGAGGTGGGCAAAGAAGTTCACAAATGCGTGGTCGTGATTTAGAATTTCAAATTGAAATCACCTTAGAGAATTCAGCTTTTGGTTATGAAAAAGAAATAACGTTCCCACGTACTGAAAAATGTGGCGTGTGTAACGGCTCTGGGTCTAAAAAAGATAGCGATGTAGTTACATGTAAAACATGTAAAGGTGCTGGTCAGGTGCGTTTTTCACAAGGGTTTTTCTCAATTCAACAAGATTGTCCAGACTGTCATGGTGCTGGTAAGGTGATTAAAGAGCCGTGTACTAATTGTCGTGGTGCTGGTTTGGTTAAAGAAAATAAAAAAATCAAGGTTAATATTCCTGCGGGTGTTGATGATGGTTCTACATTGCGTATCACTGGTGAAGGTGAAGCTGGGTTTGGTGGTGGTGGTCCAAGTGGCGATTTGTATGTGCATGTGCGTATCAAATCACATAAATTCTTTACACGTCAAGGCAAAGACTTACATTGTGAAGTGCCAATTAGCTTTATAACGGCGGCTTTAGGTGGAGAGATTGAAGTGCCAACTATTGATGGTAAGGCTGTTAAATTAAAAGTTCCTGAAGGTACACAGTCGAACAGTTCATTACGTGTTAGAGACAAAGGTATTAAATCTCTGCGTGGCATTGGATGTGGTGATTTATATTGTCATATATTTGTGGAAACGCCAGTTAAATTATCGAGTGAACAAAAAGAAATACTCAGAAAATTCGGAGAGGATAGTGGTGGCGAATATTCGGCGTTGCATCATCCGAAATCAAAATCATTTATAGATAAGTTGAAGAATTTTTTCACTAACTAATACTATAATGGTGAGAAAACAGTGGCGATAATGTTGCCACTGTTTATACGAAGAAATCAAAATATTCAAGTATACTTCCGATGAGACAGGCTAATAAGTACCAAGCCATAAATTTTCAGACATTTGTCATCCCAGCGTAGGCTGGGATCCAGCCATTGCCCTTATTAAATTTAAAGGACATAAATATCCTTATTATTGAAAAAAATCAGCAACTAAAGGGTTGGTTTTCAATGTGTTAATGTCAATGTTACCATTTACGTTGATAACACTAATTCTGCCATAACCATCTTCTAGATGGTTATCTATATCTAGAACCATACCAATGATGACAATTTTTTCAGCATTTAATAAATCTTTAAAGTCTTTTATGGCAAGTTCCACTTGTTGATTCACATTATTGACCACTGCACTTGCCCATCTTTCAGTGTCAGTTCCATGTAATTCTGTTTTTTTGATAGATAACGCTAAGTGATCAATTTCTCGAATAATACTCGAATGAAAATTGCTATAATCATTCATTGATGCTTGAACCGCACCACATTGAGTATGTCCTAAAAAAATTAATATGGGAGTATTTAGTACACGAACCCCAAACTCCACACATCCTTGATTGAGGATATATTGATTTCCTATATTCCTAACAATAAAAAAATTATTTTCGGGGGTGTAGGTAAATGAGGTTGTATGTGCGCGCGAATCACAACACATTACAAGTGTTGCTGTTGGGTTTTGCGTCTTACTAAAACTTTTAACATTGTCTTCTTGAGTATTAACATAGTGTTTATTTGTGTTATTAATAGTTTTTAATATATTAAGTGCTTGTTTATTTATCGACATATATCACGTCCATTATTATATAAATTTTGACAAAATTGTCATGTTTCAAAGACAATGAGTATAAACTACTCAGTTGTGCAATTATATCTAAATATTTTGATGGCGCCGTGTATTAGTATACATAAGTCATCAAAATATGACGATAGAATTGCGCAGGTGAGTAGTTATTAGTAGTGCATCCATTTAGATTGCACTACATCCAAATGATTAGTAAGTGGCGTATATCCTCTAACTGTTGGATTAATCATACGTTTAACTACTAATTGATATAGTGGAATAGTTTCATAATCATTTAATGCACTATTTAGTGCTTTAGTATTCAATTCTTGTTGTTTTGTTGCATTAGCAGTATTTTTAGCAATATTTATGTATTTGTCATATTCTGGGTTACAATATTTTTCGTCATTTTCTGGAGCATTACACAGATATAAATGCGTGTATGTTGAAAGACCATTATAGTCGGCGTACCACCTGCCAAAAGACACTTGGTAATCACCTTTATGGCGAGTTTGTAGAAATGTTTTCCAATCTTGATTTTGTATATTAACTTTTACACCTAAAACAGAAGACCACATAGAGCCGATGGCTAATGCTACTTTTTTTTGTTCATCATCCGTAAAGTATGTTATAGTTATATTTAACTCATGCCCTGGTCCATATCCAGCCGCTTTATAGAGTTCCTTGGCCATTTCTATTTGTTTACTTCTTGGGTCATTCATCCATGAATAAGCCACACTTGCATATTTACCAGCTTCGACTGTAGGAGTTACTGGTGAATATAACGGAACCACTCCAGTGCCGAGCACATCTTGAGTTAAGGATACTCTATTCACGGCAAGGCTTAATGCTTTGCGTATTCTAATATCCTTAAATTCAGGTCTTAGCATGTTAAAATTGTAATAAACCATACCCTCTAGTGGTACAACCACTACTTCGTCTTTATAGGTTTGACTTACTGTTTTAAATTGATCAACAGGTATAGTCCAAGTCATTTCTAAACCACCAGATTTAAATTTATCAATAGATGTGTTTGCATCAACTAATGGATAGAATTTTACGATTGGGATTTTTACATTATCCGCATCATAGTAATATGGGTTTTTAATTTCAGTAAGGTGCCCATTTATCACATGATCTTTAAGTTTGTAAGCGCCAGAGGTTACTATGTTTTCAGGACTTATCCATTGTTGACCATATTTGGCTATGGTTTTAGACGGTGTTACGCTTAATGCTGGTAGGGTGCATTTAGCCAAAAAATCATGATCTGGGTAGTCAAGATTTACCACAATTGTTTTATTATCCATCGCTTTTATTCCTAGTGTTGTGACAGCAAGTTTTCCATTACTTATCGCATCGGCATTAACAACTGAGGCTGCTATATAGGTATAAGGCGAGCCAGTTTTAGGGTTTACTAATCTTTGCCAAGAATTAACAAAATCTTGTGCAGTTATTGGTGTTCCGTCAGAAAATTTTAAATTATCACGTAAATGAAACATATATGTTTTACCATCTTTACTTATATCCCAAGACCGAGCTAATCCAGGTATGGGGTCGTTACTTTGATTAAGAGTAACTAATCCTTCGAATAAATCATTGGCAACACGAGTAGCTTGTAAGTCCTCCACCAGTTGTGGATCAAGGGTTGCCACTTCAGCTCCCATATCAATATTTATAATTTCATTATTTTTAGCAGTTTCAGTATTTGCTTGCTCTTTTTTATTACATCCAGCAGATAATGTAGTTATTGCAATGCTAATAGCACATACTTGAATTATTTTATTAGATCTCATTTATATTGTACCCCTAAAAGTTTACACAAGAATTATCATTTGACGTGTA
>CAITEL010000208.1 GCA_903891375.1 uncultured Neisseriaceae bacterium | reverse complement strand
TCAGCAATTGCCGCACTCACATGTGGGGTTGCTTGTGAGGTTCCTTCATATGCAATATAAGTAGAATCTCCACCTTGTGCTGGCGTTTTATATACTGTAGCCTCATTCCATACATCTGACCATGTTTCATATGGTGAAGTAGTACTAGTTGGTTTTGCATTACCACCTGAGGCTGTTATAGAGGTATTACCGTAGCTACTATACCATGCTAAGCCATTTGTTGAAGTTGCATTATTACCTTTTGCAGAGACTGAAATCACGTTATTACAATTTGCTGGCGATATTTGTGACACGTTATATACATAACATGTACCAGTGCTACAATCAGCATTACCAGCGGCTGCAATCACAATTGCACCATTAGTAACTGCAGTGTTTATAGCATCTTGCATGGTATTACCACAAGCCCCAACTCCACCTAAGCTCATACTGATAATCTGTGCTTTTGTTGAATTAGAAATTCCAGAATATTGATTTACTGCCCAAAGAATTGCATTAGCGATATCGTAATCATTTCCACCACCACTACCCAAACTACGTATCGGTAAAACTCTGGCTCCATATGCCCCACCAAGAACTGTATTACCTGTAGTATATCCATTAGCCACAATTGTGCCTGTTACGTGAGACCCATGCCAAGATGAGTTTTCTGTGCTTGTCCAATCGCCCCAATCTAGGGCATCAGGTTGATACGGAGTATTAGAATTACAATTAGGTGCATGAGAATTAGAACAGCTACTCATAAAAGTATAACCATAACATTGTGGAGCCGTGGCACCACCACTTAACGTGCTACAAGTACCAGCAGAATATGGAACTAGATGATTCAAAAAATTTGAATGTGGTGTATAACCTGTATCAATGACTGCCACAATCACACCGTTCCCAGGTGATTCATTTGGGTATAACCCATTCCAATTATTTTGTAGATTCTGGAAGTTGTCACCGTTGATTGATTCCACCATGTCCCATTGTTTGCTTTGATTGTATACTGGCATGGTCATCGGCTTTAAAATATGGCTTACCTCAACGTATTGAATCGTCGAATCCCCATTTTTAATTTTTTGAATGATATTTTGTATTTGCTCTGGGGTTAAGTTATCTTGCTGTATTTCCATTACATGGGCACCATTGCCCACTTGACTTACTTCTTTTAAATTCACTCCAGCAACTTGCGAGATTTGTGACATTCGTGTAGTGGTTAAAGGTAACATCATTTGCGAATTTAATTGTTTTTGCGACATCACTCCAGCACTATGTAATTGTTGTTGTTTATTACTCGGTTTATATTTAATGATTAATCGTTCATTTGCCATCGCTGTGGCTGTTATAAAAACAAGAAACAACATACTAGCTAGTAATCTGTAAATATTACTCATAATAAACCTACTTTATTTAATAGTCGTAATTATAACACATTCACTTAAAAATTAATTTTTTGATGCTAATTTTTTTCTTACATAAACGATAGAAAGTAATATTAATAAAAGTAGCAAACTGTAATCATTACCATTTTGTACCATAGCACAACCACCGCCATTATTACCACTTGACACAGGAGAAGTAGTCGAATTATTACTCGATGGAGCTGTATATAAAATACTCATACTAGAAATCACATTGCCATTAGTATCAACTAAAGATAAAATACCATCTTGAGTTGAAGAAGCTGTAATAGAACTCGTTCCTAAGTTACCAGAACTAATTGACACGCCACATGAATTATTCGCTTTAAGTGCAGTATTAGCACAACCATCTGATAAAATAGAAACTGCGGTCAATCCTGTAATTTTTGCATTGGCTACCGAAATTAAATTTGACGTGTTATTTGTAAATAACACTGTAGATACCCCTGATACTCCAAGACTAACACTGTTATTTGCAGGAGTAAGCACATTGGTAAAGTTATTTGTGGCATAAGTTAGCGCACTACCAGCATCCAACATTCCTGTTTTCACGCCACCAAAAGTGTTTGTAGGTCCTCCAGTATAATCCTGAGATGCTGTACCCTGCAGTATATTCACAATTTTGCTATAGCTATATGTTTGATTTTGTGTAATCAAAAAAGCAATCAAATCAGCAACAGCAGCACTCACATGTGGTGTTGCCATTGACGTACCTTCGTAATGCGCATAAATAGCAATATCATGCGAATTAAATGCATTAGATGAACTCCAAATAGATGAATATATTTCAGCTGGATCGCTTAGCGACGGACTGTATGCTCCACCTCCTGATGCTGTTATGGTTGTATTACCATAATTGCTATACCAGGCTAAAGAGTTATCTTTAGCTTTGGCTGCAACAGAAATAACATTATTACATCCTGCTGGTACATAATTAGCTATATCGTCACCGCTATTACCAGCGGCAACTACAACAATAGCCCCCTTAGCAACTGCATCATTTATTGCATTTTGCATAGTTAAATCACTAGAGCATGTTTCATAACCACCAATACTCATATTAATTACTTTAGCAGGATTAGGGTTGGTAAGTCCTGGGTAATCATTTACAGCATAATAAATAGCATTTGCAATGTCTGATGTATATCCGCCACATTTACCTAAAACACGCAATGGTAATACTTTAGCCCCATATGCTCCACCTAGTATACCTGAAGAATTATTGTAGTTATTAGCCACAATTGTGCCAGTTACATGTGAGCCATGCCAAGAGCTAGTATCAACAGAACAACCAGAAAAAAATGAAGTATTAGCATCATTATTTGAAATAAAATCCCCTAAATCTAGACCATCAGGAGCAGGATTAATATTTATGCTTTTAGTTTGAGTAGCTGGACAACTCCCAGCAATGCGACAATCACTTATAAAATTATAACCATAGCATTGTGAGTTAGTTGTACCATTTAAACTACTACACGCACCTGTATATGTAACCAAATTATTAATAAATGCTGGATGCGGTGTATAGCCCGTATCAATAACCGCCACCACCACTCCATTACCAGGGCTTAAACTTGGATAAAGATTATTCCATAGGGTGTGAAGAGCGGCAAAGTCATCACCCACAGCATTACCATACCCTAACAATCCTGAATAAACACTAGTCCCCAGCATATCCCATTGTAGTGGGTTGGCGGTAGATAAGAGCGCAGGTTTTAATAATTTATCGATCTCCACATAAGATACATTAGAATTAACTTTTAATTTTTGTACTATTGTGTTTAGCTCATTTGTTGAAAGTTCTCTATTAAATTTAATTACATGCCCACCATTAGCAATTTGGTTTATTTCTTGAGCTGATACACCTGAGATTTGTGAAATTTGACTAATCGTGCTGATGGAGAGAGGTTTATTCCGCAATAAATTTAATTGTGATTTATTAATTGAGTTTGAATTTAAATTTTGTGGGGTATTATCTACTTTATATTTTATAATTATTCTATCTAACGCATTAACAGTACCCGAACTAAAAATACTTATAAATATAATAGCTATAATTTTTTTTAGCAGGCTAGCTTTCATTTTCTAACACCTTAAAAATAGCATAAAAACAATGTTATAATAACAGTGCAGATAAATAACATAGGATAATTTATGAAAAAGATCTTTCATCACACTCAATATAATACCACAAATAAATAAAAAAATAAAGTAAATTAAATGTATATTAGTTATTCCATTTTTATAATGTAACAACATAAATATTATATTTAAAG
>CAITEL010000207.1 GCA_903891375.1 uncultured Neisseriaceae bacterium | reverse complement strand
TATTTTATATTATAATATTGTTTGTGAAATTTATAATATAGGGAATAATAATGTTTAAAAAAATGATTTTAATTGTAGCTGGGATATTAAATATAGCCTTTGCCTGTACTTCATTTGGTGTAATTACTAGTGAAGGAACAATTATAGGTAAAAACCGCGATTACATTTATGGTCGGCAAGATTTTGTATTAATGCAACCATTAAAGCAATTTGTTGCGTGGTATGCTAACCCGTATCAACATAGAAATATTTTTTATGCACTTATATCAAGCAGTGATGTCAAATTTGGTGTTAACGAATTTGGATTAACCGCAATAGAAGAAGACCCTCTGTACAGTCAAAATGCGGATAATAGGCTGTACTATCAACCATATGCCGGCTACTCGGAAGGAATGATTTTATATGGAATATTACAAAATTTTACGACAGTTAAAGAAATACTCCCATATTTGAATGATATTTTTAGTACAGCTGCGCCTAATTTCTATCAAATCGCCGATGGAAAGTCTATTTTAACGGTTGAAGTTGCCTATGGCTCAAATTCATCTGATACGAAACGTCAATTTACGTATAAAGTAATTGATAAAAACAGTGATTTTTTTGCCCATACTAATTATTATTTAAGCCCTGAATTTGAGAGCTTGAATACACTACAAGAAAATAAAAATTTAATAATTGGTGCAACTAATCGGTTAAATAAAATTACAACTTATGTTAAAAAGAGTAAAGGCAATTATGGTAATGCTCTTAATTGGTATTTAGATACTACCTCCAATATAATTAACCCAGCTGATAAAAACTGGTGTGAAACTACGAGTATATTCCGCTCAAATCTACAGGAATTAACTAATATCACGCCAGAAATTAAAACAAATAGCGTGTATGGAACTGTCAGTAGCTTCATTGTACAAACAAAACACAATAAACCCATAGTTAGTTTACGCATAATTGATACCATTGATATATTAAAAAATGGTAATCAAAAAATAACTTACCGTGAGCTAGTTATCCCACTAAAAACGCTATTTACTGCCAATAGATTGCATTATACACAAAAAACGTTTATTCGTCCTGCACCAACAATCAACGGAGCGTGTAATTAATGAGTATGCGTTTAATCTACTTATCATATTATGAGGTATAAATAATTATGATAGAGCAAAACAATCTTGCTGCAAATTTAATTAGAGTGATGAAGTCTCATGGCATCACGACGGCTAAATTAAGCTTAGACATAGGCATTCCAGAGATAACCATTAATAAAATTAGAAATGGGCAAAATAAGAACCCAACAGTGGGTACACTACTCCCAATTGTTGAATATTTTAATATTACATTGGATGAATTATTTTGTGAGAGTGAGCGTAAAATAGAATCTGGCATGCAGATATTTAATATGGATGGTAGTATTGCGGATGAGATACTTAATTTTGATAAATATTTTGATCATATTGATTGCGTTATAAAAATAACGTGTGAGAATTATCATGATTATAAAAAAGGCAGTTTATTATTAATACGTAAACAGGAGGCAATTAATGAGGATATGATTGTAATTAAATTAAATGAATGTTTAACTCCGTGTAAGGCAATTATCGAATGTGGAGTATTGACGGGTAAATCATTAATTTATCCAGATAAATACTATCAACTTAGTGAATCTGATATTTTAGGAATTGTAGTGGGAACAATATGGAAAAGAAACTAGTAGCGACACATAAATATAAAACACGAGTAATTTTTTTGGATGATGATGTTGATTTCTTGGAGGAGATGCAGGATAGTGTAAAATCAACGGCATATGATATAATGTTTGTAAGTAATTTACAAGATTTTACGCGTTTAATAACCGAAGGTCATCAAGTACAAATAGATTTACCCAATATCTTGCAACCAATTGATAATGAGGTGTCAGATTTGAGTGATAGTGAGGCGTTACGCTTTGATTTATCCAAGTTTAAAGAAATAAGGCAAATCGAAAATAAAGTCAGAGAAGTTACCGTGGTGATAGTAGATAATAATTTGGGTGAGCTAAGCGGCATTGATGTATGTGCATCATTATGTGACACAGGTCTTGCTCGAATATTATTAACTGGAGATTGTGATTATTCTGACGCTTTAGATGCCATGAATAAGAAAAAAATAAACTTTTTTGTTGATAAACTACCATTATCCAATAGATTTTCGGATTCTTTAGACGATGATTTAGAAAATAATATATTACAAAAGCTGGATATTGCTATTGACAGATATTTCATTGCTAAAGATTCGTATAATAACAAATTATTATGCAACCCACAATTTAAAAAGCTGTATAAAGCTATAGTGAAATCGCATGATATTGTTGAGCATTACCTTATTGAAAAAGATACCATGTTATTAACCAATCAAATAGGGCAAGAGTTTATTTTAAAATGTTGGATGGAAGAAGATTTTAATAACTATTATAAATTATATTATGATGAATCTGATGTGTTGGCAATTAAACGGCTTGATATAATTAGAAATGAAAAACGATTACCTATTTATGGTGATTTAATTGATTCTACAAAATTTGATGATTTGTATTATTGTTTAGTTGAGGGTAAAAACTGATGCGATTTAAGAAATATTTGGTAATGTGTTTAGTCTTATTGATAAATAATCTATTTGCTAATCACATTAAAGTGGCGGTATTGGATAATCCGGCACCTAAATGGACATCAGAAAAATATCGAGAATATTACATGAATGGGTTATATTTGGCACAGAAAGACGCTAAAAAGAGAGGTGTTGATT
Source organism: uncultured Neisseriaceae bacterium (assembly GCA_903891375.1). Classification (GTDB taxonomy): domain Bacteria; phylum Pseudomonadota; class Gammaproteobacteria; order Burkholderiales; family UBA11063; genus Aquella. The sequence continues at coordinate 596 of CAITEL010000207.1, read as the reverse complement.
ATGAATTAAAAATATTTTCGTATAATGGTTCAGCCATAAATATTTTTACGGCAGTACAAGAAATAAAGAAATGGCACCCTGATGTAGTTATAGGTCCTAGGGTGTCTGAGCATTTCTTACTATTAAGAAATCAATTTAAAAATATTTTGGTTTTATCGCCATACGCTACAGCTACTGAAGTATATAAATTACCTAATAATTTTTATACTTTGGCCGTTTCGGCTGAATATAGTGCTAATAAAACATTTGAATACATGAAAACCTTTAAACCAGCCCGAGTTTTTATGTTTAATGATTTGGAATGTAAAACTTGTGCTGACTTTGGGGGGGCATTAAGAAATGATTTATCTGTATCTGGAATTAAGCTGGTTAATGTGGATTTTGTAGATGGTAATTTAGGTTTTAATCAGATAAGGTATAATAAAATCTTTGAAAATTATAAGAAGGATGTAGATTTAGTTGTATTAAACGGAACTGGGTACGATGCTGGTTTGCTTATGGCTAATATTAGTAGCACAGTAAAATCATCGGTAATATATATGGGCGGTGATAGTTGGGGTACTTATAAAGATTGGGATGTGGCAAAAATTGGCACT
>CAITEL010000206.1 GCA_903891375.1 uncultured Neisseriaceae bacterium | reverse complement strand
TTGGTTTATTATTAAGAATCAGTAAATCTAAATTTAATAACGCATTATTTAAATTACCATCAAGAATAAGATGCATTGTATTACTATTTAAATTATATGCACATTTACCATTTAAAATTGCATTTAATGCATTATTTTTAAGACTTGGCGAACTAAAACTTAACTGACTCGAACACTGATTACTATAAATGCCAGCATTCTTTGCATAAATCAAATTCTCAAGCGTTGAATCCATTCCAAATTTTATGCCAGGGACATTTACCGAATACTGCACCAACAACTTACCCACAACTACACTCTCAAAATTCGCATAGCTTAATTTATCTACATTAACTAACAAATGATTAGTAACTAAGTTTTTAGTAAAGTCAACCTGAAAAATTGCATTATTAAGTATTGCCCCAGTAAAATCTAAATTAGCATTTTGTATACTCAGACTTCCCACATAATTATTAAATTGTACATTACCTACAAGATTATTCAATAAAAAAGTCTTACTCCCAATAACGTATTTAGCCTTAGCCCCTATATTAATATTAGTAAATGTATTATATACGCGTGCGTTTAATTCATCAAATTTTAACGTGTTACCATCTAGAGAATTTACTTCACCATTCAACATAAAATAAATCTGCCCATTTAATAGCTTAAACCCTAAAGTAAAATTAACACCTAAGCCATTTTGTGCAATCTTTAACGTTCCATTATTTATTGGATAAATAGTTTTGCCTACAGAATCAACTCCAAATACATCCACTCGATCAATATTAGAAAATAAAGTATTATCCTTAGCCGAAACATTTAGTAGATTTGCTAAACCATTTTGCATAAGATTATTTTGATTTACATCTAAACCATTAATTGAAACTCGATTGACCCTATATCTACCTAATATCAAATTTAACCAAGAAAGTTTACAACTCATATTGTGGATTTTTAATATTGTGTTATCAGTTTTTGTCGTTAAAATAATGCTACTTAAATCTAAACTCATACCATGCCACAATTTTGGTACTACCATACCATCAATTGCTACATTATAATTTTTACTATCGAATTGATTTATAATTGTTTGCTTTACTTGTTCTTCATCAAATAAATAGAAGAAAAAGAAAAACGGCATGACCACAGTAATCATAAGAAGTAAAAAAATACTCCAGAATAAAACTCTAATTTTTGTTCTACTTAAATTTAATCTCATATAATTTTCTTCTGCTTTGCAATATACTTATTGTATAACTCTACTACTTTTTGTCTCAATGTAATAATTGAGCCATTATTCTCAATAATGTCATCTGCAAGATTTAATTGCTCTTCTCTTGATAATTGTGCATTTAAGATTTTCTTAATTCCAATCGCATTCAAGTTATTACGTATTTTAACTCTATCTATGATTTGCTCTTCATCACAATCAATAAATAATGTTCTGTCGACTAACTCTATAAAATTCTTTGTTTTAAATAATAACGGCACCACCACAATAACACAACTAACATCCGAAGCAATTAAATCTAATGTTGTTGCATCATATATCAATGGGTGTAAAATTGATTCTAATAATTGTTTTGATTTTTTGTCCTCAAATACTAGTTGGCGCATTTTATCTCTATTTAACCCACCATTTTGTAAAATAAACTCCGCACCAAATTTATTTTTAATTTCTGCAATAGCTACCCCATTAACAGCGGTTAACTGATGTGCCATTACATCTGTATCAATAATCTTAGCCCCACACTCCATAAACATTTGTGCCACTAAAGATTTACCGCTACCAATAAGACCAGTTAAGCCTATGATAATTTTTTTATTCATAATGTAATTGACAACGCAAAATATTTACCAAAAAATAATACACATACTGCAGCAATACCTAAAAATGGACCAAAAGGAACAGGATTATCAAGTTTCTTTTTACCACTCAAATATGCCACTAAAAAATAGATTATCCCTAAGAATGGTGCAATAAACAAAACTGGAATAACCCCCTCTACCCCAACCCAAGCTAAAATTGCTGCGAGAAATTTAAAATCACCAAACCCCATTCCATCACGTCTAGTAATTAATTTAAATACCCAAAACACAAACCAAAGTGAAAAATAGCCTATAGCTGCACCAACAACACTACTAATTAGACTCCCTGAGATTAAGCCATGTATATTAACCAATAAGCCAAACCAAAGTAACGGTAGCGTTATTTCATCTGGTAATAAAAATGTTTTATAATCAATAACAATAGCCACTACCACATAACTAAGGAATAAAATCTTAGCCAGTATTATCCATCCATCATACGTTGTATAACCAACGTAAGCAAACAATATCGCAGTTATTACCTCTACCGCCAAATATGAAGTCGCAATTCCACTTTTACAATTGTAACATTTACCCCACACCAGAAAAAAACCAAGAATCGGGATATTAGCCCAAATAGGGACTTTACATTGGCATACGCCACAATGTGATGCTGGAATTATTAAATTATACTTATCTGGTAAATCATCTATTCTTTCTTTCTTAACTCCAAGATTCTCGCAACAATCTTTGTGCCATTTACGTTTTAACATAATAGGCAGACGATAAATAACTACATTTAAAAAACTACCAATAATCGCACCAAACACAAATAATACAACAATACGAAAAATCAAATTATATTGTAAATACATTATAACATCATTATTCACTTCTATACCTTTATTTTAACTGATTGGGCACTTATATCGCTAATTTTTACTCTCTCCACCCAGTATAAACCAACGTTAATTACTTCAAAATTTAAATTATTAAGTTTAAAACAAACCCCAATATTAGGAATACCATTTAAAGTTTTTAATACAAGCCCATTTATCGTAAGTGCATCCTGTTTTAATTCAATATTTAAATCATACAATTCGTTTAACTCCCGAATTAACATAGTACCATCAACAATAAGTTGCCCCTTCTCATTTTTAACCGCCAAATATTTTTGTTGTGGTGACTCTGTAGTAAAATCACCAAAAATAATCTCCAACATGTCTTCTAAGCATGCAATTCCAGATATATCTCCATATTCATTCATTACAACAAAAATTCTCTGGCGATGCTTCTGTGCACGATGAATTTGGCGGATAATTGGCGTAAAGTCATTGACAAATGTAATAGGACGAATACGCTGATACAATTGTACTTTATTTTCTTCACTTTTATCAATAGATAGTACGTCTTTTGCATGTAGAAAACCTATAATATTATCAATATTGTTTTCGTAAACAATAATTCTAGTGTGATGCGTCGTATGGATTTTTTTATAAATATCACCCGTATCATCTTGCATATTAATAACTTCGGTCATTCTTAGTGGAATTAATACTTCTTTAATATGTAGTTTTTCTAACTCCATTGAATTAAGCAGTATTGATCGATGTTTGTCTTTAAACGGTGAGCGTTTATCTGCAATTATTGCCTTTACCTCTTCTAATGAAGCACTCTCTCCTCCCTTAACTCCCAATAGTTTAGTTATTAATATAATCATTTTATCAATTAACCAGATAATCGGTCGAGATATCACAAAAAGATAGTAAGTAGGAATAGCAACAATTTTTAAAGTTAAAAGCGGGGCTTTGGCTGCAATAATTTTAGGTAAGGCTTCAGAAAAAATAATAATTAAAAATGCAATGATAAGAGTTGACACTGGCAATACAAATTCTGCTTTAAAGCCACTTAATAAATGCACCAATAAAAAAGTACTTAATGTAGTAAATACAGCATTGGCTAAACTATTCGCAAATAAACTAAAAATTAAAACTTGGTTTAATTCTTGTTTAAGTTTATATGCATAACTCGCCCAAATGTATTTATCCTTCAAAGCATTAAGGCGATATTCAGAAATAGCAACCGTTGCCGTTTCTACAAAAGAAAATAAACTACCTAGCGCTAAAATAAAAAATAGCCCCAATAAGCTTATTAAATGTGTGTATTGCATAATATATTATTAGTTCTTCTATAAATAAGTTGAATTTTAACATATACCTAGTAAATTGATTACGCTATATTGTAAAAAAAATTTAAATAGCATAGTTTATGTTATAAATATTATGTGACATAATTTATGTTACATATTTTATAACATAGAAACAATTAAAACATGAATTAATATTTAAAATTACAAGGCTAATTATGATTGAGCAAACTAATTTTGATTATATTTGCATTTCAGATGGTCATTGATCATCTTTAATAGATCAACAATTCAACTTTGTAACAGAACCAAATTTATTATTATTTCTCATATAACTCAAGTGGCAACCCATCAGGATCAGAAAAAAATGTAAATTTTTTTTGTGTATACTCATCAATCCGAATTTCTTCACACATCACATTATTATTTTCTAAATATCTCACAGCTTCCACGATACTATCTACACAAAATGATAAATGCCTTAATCCACAAGCTTCAGGATAAGATACACGGTGCAGTGCATTAGAAAAAGAAAATAACTCTATTTGACCGCCAAATCTAATTTAAAAGAATCCCGTGAAACACGATAGACTTCATGTATAATTGGTAAACATAATACCATATTATAAAAATACTTGGATTTTTCATAATTCGAGCAAATTATTGCTACATGATGAATTTTGGAAAACATAATATTTTCTCCATTAAATATTATTTAAGAAACAGACTGACTGTATACTCTTTCTGATTCAACCTCCAATTTTGTCGTAACACTCCTTATTTACTATTTGTACACGGCATCGTGTTACTTCGCATTGGAATTTGAATCAGTTCGAGTATAGTTAATATTAAAACAAAATTAATTATACCGTCTTTGTGGTTACGTGGCTTTTATGTGAGAATAAATCCCAGCGTGTCACACGTGTGTGATTGCTGGGATAACTTTATGATGTCTAAACAAGAATTAGAATGTGTGAGAAAAACCCATCGCAACTGTTGATTGATTGTTTTGATACGCGACATTACCATTCACTGCCATAGATTGCCCAGCTGGATTAGCTGAACCACCAAAACTAACATTAGTTAAAGTATCGCCGTACCAAATTTGACCGAAGTTAACAAAGGCAATCGTACGTGGAGTAATGTTCCAATCTAACTCAGCTACAACTTGTTGATAGCCACTATTTGCTATTTGTTGAGCACTACCATCAATCACATCGCCAATACTACCACCAGTCATCATGTTATTTGCATAACCATAACCGACTTTAGGTGTCCATGGACCTAGATGATAACCTAATGACACGGCTATTTCTTGCATTTGCATAGCATTAGTGTTGCCTAATTGTGCTGCAACTGCTTGATAACCAGGATTCCATGCTAGATTCCCAACAGCATTAGCATACGTACCACCTGAGTTTGGCCAACTATTCATACCAAGACCACTTGAGGTTTGAAAGGCTAAATTCGCAATTAAACCGTCTGGGTCATTATAGTTGATTTCAAGTGTATTTGCATACGCTGGTCCATAAGCTGAATTAGGGATAGATGCATTGGCTACCATACCACCTGCACCTGTAGTATACGTACCTACATTTTGCCAAATTGTCGTGCCTAAAGCCATACCCCAATCACCATTCGCCCAATTTAAACCCAAGCTGTAGATTCCACCTGCATAATCACCATTTAAACCTTGGCTAAATGTATTAAATCCGTTTACCCCAGATACACCAGTTAAACCGCTACTATTAAAACCATACATAGCCGCGATATTAAATCCAGACCATGACGGTGTATCGTAACGAACAGAAGTTGGAATCAACTTACCTGTACGACTATATTGTAAACCATTGACACCATTTGCCGAGTTGAACATATTAGTAATACCCATATTATCACGTTGGAAGTTACCAATATTACCTAAACGCACCCTCCCAAACGATCCTTGCAACCCGATATAAGTTTCACTCGATGCTAATGTATTAACTTGGTTATTTAGATGCCCAGAATACGTGGCAGAAGCAGACCCAGTGTTCGGAAAGCCCACCACCACTGGTACTATTGTACGCTTGACCTGATGCAATATCTAAATATTGTTCAACTTGCCAAATGACCGCTGTTTCACCATATACTGGATCAGAACCTCGAATACCAAAATAAGAACCGTAATCCTGTACACTGCCCGTACCTGGCACTGTAGAATTTTGAAATTGATCGTTCTCAATACCTGCAGCAACTTTACCATAAAGATTCACATCCGCAAAAGATATTGTTGAAAATGTTGCTAAAGCAACGGTTAACCCACGTAATTTACTTTTCATTATAATTTTAACCCCTTAAATATTTTAATATATTCACAAAAATTGCTAACTCTACGTTCTTCGTACCTTACACATAATTGTGTAATACTATGCTAATATCTTGATAACGTTGATGTTACATGTTTACAAATTTTGCAAATAAATGCATCATTTTTTATCTAAATACGTAAAACTA
>CAITEL010000205.1 GCA_903891375.1 uncultured Neisseriaceae bacterium | reverse complement strand
TAAATATTTACAAGAATACATTTTCAATAATAGTGCTTCTGAATCAGTTTCAAATTTGGCGTTGTATAGACTTTATATAGAAAATTACCTCAAGGAAAATGATTTTATCAGTAAAAAAAATACGATATTGGTAAGACATTTAGAACCAACTCCAAATGGCTTACCTATTGAAGTTTATGCCTATACCACAAGAACAAACTGGGTTGATTATGAGGAAATATTATCTGAAATTATGGAATATTGTTTATTAAAAATGCAAATGTTTGATTTAAAGGCATTTCAGAATAATAATTCTTAATCAAAGTTACTATTAAATATGGTAAAATCGTTGATATAGATTTTTTGCTTAGTAAATAAAGAGGACTTCTAGTATAAACATGATTATGAATAATATAAAATTTACCCACGCAAACTTTGAGTACTATACTTTACATATAAAGTCGACATCAGATTTGTCGCAAGTAAATGATAAGCTCATGAATTTTAAAGCACAAATTAAAAATAATGAGAATATTCTATTGGCGTTTGACAATCAAATTCAGATGGATGATGTGACAAGATTTGTTTCAAACATTGATGAAATTGTGCAAAAGCTTGGTGTTACATTACATTCTATTTTACGAAACAAAACGATTAATGTGGATAACATTTTAGGTTACTCAGTTATTGAGTTACCTAATTCAAAAAAAAGGACAGAGGTAAGCTATGCGAAAACATTGACGATAGATAGTCCAGTTAGAAGTGGTGTGCGAATTAATCACGAGGGTGATATTATTGTGACTAGTTTTGTATCTAATGGTTCGGAGTTAATTGCTACAGGTAATATCCATGTCTATGGTGAACTAAGAGGTAGAGCTGTTGCTGGTAGTACGGGTGACAAAACTGCTAAAATATTTGCGACAAAATTTAACCCAGAGTTAATTTCGATTGGTGGAATTTATCGAGCGGTAGATACTAAGCTACCAGATAATTTATTAAACAAAATAGTAATGGTATCCTTAGATGAAAAACAGCGTTTAAGTATTGCTGCCATTGAGTAAAAAGTAAAGGAGTTGTTAATATGGCTAAGGTAATTGTTATAACCTCAGGTAAAGGTGGGGTTGGAAAAACAACCACATCAGCGAGTATTGCAACAGGGTTGGCTTTAAAAGGCTTTAAAACTGTTGTGATTGATTTTGACATTGGATTACGTAACTTAGATTTAATTATGGGATGTGAAAGACGTGTTGTATATGATTTTGTAAATGTGATACAGGGTGAAGCTATTTTACATCAGGCGTTGATTAAAGATAAAAACTGCGATAATTTATTTATTTTGGCAGCCTCACAAACAAAAGATAAAGAGGCTTTAACTGAAGAAGGTGTTGGTTTAATTATTGAAGAGTTATCTAAAGATTTTGATTATATAGTTTGTGATTCTCCAGCAGGGATCGAACGAGGTGCATTTTTGGCGTTATACTATGCGGATGAAGCAATTATGGTTACAAACCCAGAAATCTCATCGGTGCGTGATTCAGATAGAATCTTAGGTATTTTAGATTCTAAATCAAAAAGAGCTGTTGATGGTAAAACTAAAATCAAGGCGCATTTATTAGTTACACGTTATAATCCAGTACGGGTGGAAAATGGAGAAATGCTATCCGTGAAGGATATTGAAGATATTTTACGTGTACCATTAATTGGGGTTATTCCTGAATCAACAGATGTTCTTCAAGCCTCTAACACAGGTGTTCCTGCAATTAACCTAAAAGGCACGACGGTATCAGAAGCTTATTGGGATGTTGTGGCTAGATTTCTAGGTGAAGAAAAAGAATTCAGATTTACTAATCCACCTAAAAAGGGGTTATTCCACAGAATATTTAGAGGGGGTAATTAACTATGTCTTTTTTAGATATTTTCTTTGGGCGTAAAAAAACATCAGCAAATATGGCAAAAGAACGTTTGCAAATCATATTGGCGCATGAACGTGGAACCTCACTCTCAGGTGAAGTGGGGGAAACACCAAGTTGGTTACCGCAATTACAACAGGAGTTGGTAGAAGTTGTGGCTAAATATATTCATATAAATAAAGAAGATTTAAAAGTACATATAGAAAAAAGAGATAATATGGAATTGCTTGAAATCAATGTTACATTACCGGAAAAGGACGAATAAATGCAAACATCACATCACAAACTACTTATTTTAGGTTCAGGACCAGCAGGGTACACAGCGGCAGTTTATGCAGCAAGGGCTAATTTATCGCCAGTTATAATTACTGGGTTAGAACAAGGTGGTCAATTAATGACAACTACTGAAGTGGAAAATTGGCCTGCAGAACTTGGTGGGCACGTGCTCGGGCCAGATTTAATGCAACGTTTTTTGGAGCATGCGACAAAGTTTGGAACTCAAGTTATTTATGACCACATTCACACGGTTGATTTAAAAACAAAGCCTTTTAGTTTGAAGGGTGACATGGGGGAATATACAGCAGATGCGTTAATTATTGCAACTGGGGCCAGTGCTAAATATTTGGGCTTGCCATCAGAAGAAAAATTCGCAGGGCGTGGAGTTTCAGCTTGTGCTACTTGTGATGGATTTTTCTACAAAAATCAAGAGGTTGCTGTTATTGGGGGAGGCAACACTGCGGTTGAAGAGGCATTGTATTTGTCAAATATTTGTAGCAAAGTTACCTTGGTTCATAGACGAGAAGTATTTCGTGCCGAAAAAATCATGATAGATAGAATGATGAAAAAAGTTGCTGAAGGTAAAATTGTTTTAGAATTAAATGCTAATTTAGATGAGATCTTGGGTGATGAGCGTGGTGTTAACGGTATTAGAGTTAAATTTAATGATGGTAATACTAAGGAAATCGCTTTAGCGGGTGTATTTATAGCCATTGGGCATAAACCTAACACTGATATTTTTAAAGGTCAGCTTAAAATGGAGCATGGCTATATTATAACTAAAGGTGGTAATGAAGGTGATGCTACAACAACATCAGTCGAAGGAGTCTTTGCAGCTGGTGATGTTCAGGATATGGTCTATAAACAAGCGGTTACATCTGCAGGAACTGGTTGTATGGCGGCATTAGATGCTGAAAAATATTTAGAGTCGTAATTATACTTAGCATGGTTGAGTGAGCTAAGTAAGTACCAAAACACAAATTTTCGGACATTTGTCATCCTAGCATGTATATTGTCATCCCAGCGTAGGCTGGGATCCAGACATTGCCCTTATTAAATTTAAAGGACATAAATATCCTTAAATAAAATACCTGATAACATGTGTCTAGGTACTTATACTTACTGGTTCGTTACTTAAAATATATTATAAAGTTTAAATAAATATGTTAAAAATAGGTCAGGGATTTGACTTACATCGTTTAGTTGAAGGGCGTCCTTTGATTCTAGGTGGTGTGACTATTCCATATGCCAAAGGTCTGCTTGGGCATTCGGATGCTGATGTGCTTTTGCACGCAATAACTGATGCTTTAATTGGAGCTGCGGGTTTAGGTGATATTGGAGCGATGTTTCCAGATACTGAGGTTAAGTATAAAGATATTGATAGCAGAATTTTATTGCGTGAGATTTGTGAGAAATTAAAACTTGAATTAGGTTTTATGGTTAATAATATTGATGCCACAATAATTATCGAAGAACCAAAACTTAGAGGTTACATAGATCTCATGCGTAAAAACATAGCTGATGATTTAGAAATTCAATTAGATCAAGTAAATATCAAGGCAAAAACAAGTGAAAGAATCGGGATCGTGGGACGAGGTGAAGCTGCTATTGCTGAGGCAGTTGTTTTATTAATGAAATAAAGAGTGATAAATATATGCAAATAAAAAAAATAAGTAAATTTATAATTGGAACCATTTGTGGTTCTTTAGCAACGCTAAGCGTTTATTCTTTTGCTGGTGGAGTTAATACTGACTCAGTTAATCCAAGTTCAGTGTCAATACCAGTTGATGAAATCAATAACTTTGCTAAAGTCTATGCAATTACTAAGAGTTATTATGTTGAGAGTGTTTCTGACCCTAAATTAATTAAGGGTGCAATTAATGGCATGTTAACTAATCTAGATCCACATTCTGCTTATTTAGATAAGTCAGATTTTAAACAATTATCAGAAATGACAACTGGTTCTTTTGCAGGGCTTGGCATTGAAGTTAGTCGTGATAAAGATGGTGGTGGAGTTAAGGTGGTTGCTCCTATTGATGGTACTCCAGCATACTATGCTGGTATTAAAAGTGGAGATCTTATTGTTAAAATTAATGGGCAGCCAGTAGCTGATATGACATTAGATGAAGCGATTAAAAAAATGCGGGGAAAATCTGGCACCAGTGTTACGTTGACTATTATGCGTAAAACCGAATTAAAACCATTAACAATTACGTTAAAACGTGCAGTAATCCAGGTGCATAGTGTTAAATATGCTATGTTAAGCAATGATATCGGGTATATTAGAGTTACAGATTTTCAACAAGACACGGTTTCGAACTTAGTAAATATTTTAAATATTATGTACAAAAAAAACCAACATTTAAAAGGTTTGATTTTGGATTTACGCGATGATCCAGGTGGTATTCTACAAGGAGCTGTCGGTGTTGCTGGTGCATTCTTACCAAATAATAGTTTAATAGTATATACAGATGGGCGAGCACCAAACTCTAACCAAAAATATTTTAATAATACTAAAGGTTATGCACTAGATAGTTCTGATTCATTATCTGGTGTTCCAGCAATATTTAAAACGCTACCAATGGTGTTGCTGGTTAATCAAGGCACGGCATCAGCATCAGAAATTGTAGCTGGTTGTTTGCAGGATTATAAACGTGCTAAGGTGATGGGTACGGCCACCTTTGGTAAGGGATCCGTACAAACAGTAATCCCATTGACTGAGGATACCGCCGTTAAATTAACTACTGCGTTGTATTATACTCCAAATGGTCGTTCGATTCAGGCTCGTGGCATCAAACCAGACATTATTGTGCAAAGCGAATATAATGATCTATTAAATAGTTGGGATATGTCAGAAGCTTCATACAACAATCATTTAGCTAATCCAACTAAAGTTGCAACATTGACAAAAGAAAGTGACAATACACCTGTAATCACCCCACCACAACAAATAAAAACAAAAGCAGAGTTAGATAAACGCTATAAAGAGCAATTAAATAATGTGCCAAAAGTGGTTAATCAAAATGTGGCAAGTATCGATTTAAAAACTGATTTTCAGTTACAATGGGCATTAAATGTACTTAATGGTAAGCCGTTACCAGTTGCCACTAAATTACCAGTAGCTAAGTAAAAGTTTTTATGGATAAAAATGCGAGTTTAACACTGTTACAAAACGATGTGATAAACCATCAAGCGACAGAATCCAGTTTTGTTGGCGAATTTACTAATACTGATGTGGATGGTACATATCTTTGTCGTAAATGTGGAATTGCATTATTTCGTGCCACCAACAAATTTCAATCAAGTTGTGGATGGCCAAGCTTTGACGATGCAATCAAAAATTCGGTTACACAAAAACCTGATCCAGATGGGCAACGCATAGAAATAACCTGTTCTAGATGCAAAGCTCATCTTGGACATGTGTTTCATGGTGAACATTACACTACGCTAAATACACGTTATTGTGTTAATTCGGCTTCATTAGATTTTGTGTATGATACAAAAATTATTGATACTGAGGAGATTATTCTTGCTGGTGGATGTTTTTGGGGCATTGAATACCATCTAAAAAAATTAAATGGGATACTATTAACCCAAGTTGGATATTGTGGTGGTAAGTTGGAACATCCAACATATGAAGATGTTTGTGCTGGCACAACTGGGCATTTAGAAGTTGTTAGAGTAATTTTTGATCATAATATTCTGCAACTGGAACAATTATTAAATAAATTTTTTGAAATACACAATCCAAATCAAGCCAATGGTCAAGGAATGGACATTGGGAGCCAATACTGTAGCGCAGTATTATGTTATAATCAACAACAAAAAGATACTGTTATTAAATCTTTAAAATTATTACTAAATCCCACTCAAGTTAAAACCAAAATACTGGATGTGTCAACATTTTGGGTGGCTGAAGGGTACCACCGTGATTATTTTAATAAAAATGGAATTGAACCCCATTGTAATATTAAAAATACGTGATGTTTGTTTGCGAGGGATTTATTTATGGAACTTGAACTCAAAGTTTTTATACCTACTGAAACTTTCTATAAAAATCATGTGACATTTACATCTGTTGGTGTTATACAAGAGTTGATTAAACCATTAAAGGGTATTGGTCTTAATTATTTTACATTTGATAGAACTTATAATGATGGTTCTCATTTAAGATTGACTAGTTCTGGTGAATGGATTGAACATTATTATCGTCAGAAACTTTATGATGTTGCTATTTTTGAAAAAGACCCTTCTAAATTTAAAAATGGGGTGGTTTTTTGGTCATGGTTGAAGCGTGCCCCAGTTTATTCTGAGGCTGCTCTTTATGATATAGATCACGGATTAACTATAACTCAATCGCATAAAGCGTATTGCGATTTTTATCATTTTGGAACTAGTTGCAATACTCCTATACTTGAATCAACCTTGAGTTCAAAACTAAATCAACTTTATAAATTTATTGCTTTGTTTCAACAAAAAACTTATCCTCTTATTTGCGAAGCAGAACTGACTAGATTTATTTTACCCATAAAATCTAATATAGAACATGAAATTAGTGAGTTATCTATTCTTAATAATTCTGATATATTTGAACATGGTGAAATTAAACGTTTTTATTTAGGAGATGAGTTTGATAATAATTATTTAACTGGAAAAGAGTTAGAAGTGCTGACTTATTTATATAATGGTCACAGGCAAATTTCAATTGCGAACTTATTATTTATATCGGAAAAGATTGTAGAAAAACATATTGAAAATATAAAAAATAAGTTAAGTTGTAGAACTATGTTTGAGCTTGGTGCATTAACTCATAGCTTAGGTATTAATAACATTAGAATATAACATCACCTATTATTTCAAGGATTTAATTTATGGAACTATGGCTTGATACAATTAATTTTGAACTTATTACTAAATCAGTTAAGCAAATTAAGATAGCTGGTATAACAACCAATCCATCCATACTTGCACAGAGCACTAAATCAGCAAAGGATACGATACATCAATTGCTAGATATTCAATCTGGGATGGTTGCAGTACAAGTTACTACACATGATCATATAAACATGATTAAACAAGCGGAATTACTATCGGATATTGACCCCAGAATTATAGTTAAAATTCCAGTGAATAATGAAGGATTAGTGGCTATTAAAGAATTGGCAAGTAATGGGATCAAAACTATGGCGACTGCAATTTTTGAGACTAGTCAAGTAATACTCAGTGCAATGGCGGGTAGTACATATGCGGCACCATATTTAGGTAGAATTAAAGGTAATAGCTTTGCTGTATTAAATGATATGTTAGATATAATAAATGCGTATGATTATAAACTAAAAATTATTGCAGCAGCAATTAGAGATAAAGAACAAATTCTAAATGTTGC
>CAITEL010000204.1 GCA_903891375.1 uncultured Neisseriaceae bacterium | reverse complement strand
CCTACTCCATTCTAACAAGCTCATATTTTTATTATAAGAACCATAAAGTGCATCTGCTAATTGCACAAAGAAAACTTTGTCTTTGTGCAATGTACGTAGCTCTATAAGGCTATCATTAATTGCTAACGTATGAAAGCTATCAAGAATCAGCCCACATGATGAATGATCTACTTTTTGGACTATATTCCAAGCATGTTTATATGATTTTACATGTGTTCCCCAAGCCAATGCTTCATACCCAATTTTAATTCCATATGATTGAGCACATTCAGCTAACCGCCTTAAATCATCCGTAATAATTTGGTCATCTGCTATAGCACCCAATGATGTATTACTACAAACTAACATTGTAGTAACACCTAGACGATTCATTAACTCAAATTTATTTTTTGCCCTATCTAAATTGTTTTTTATCTCTTTACGTGGTGCACCTTCAAAATCTCTAAACGGTTGAAACAATAAAATTTCTAACCCAAATTCTTTCGTAATCCTCGCAATTTGTTCAGGAGAACCTTTAAAAGAAAGTAAGTCATTTTCACATAATTCTACCCCATAAAATCCGGCATTAGAAATAGCATTCAACTTTTCTAATAAAGTACCTGAAAGTGAAATAGTTGCCATTGACAACTGATTGTTTAAGCTCATATAACTTCTCTCATTAAATGATTTTCAGCTTTGACCGATTGTTTCAATTTTTTATAAGTCTGTCGCAAAATTCTTTCAGTAGTCTCCCAATCAATACAAGCATCCGTTACTGAACGCCCATATTGCAATTTCGTTACATCACTTGGAATAGATTGATTGCCAGCTTCAATATTACTTTCAAGCATGGCGCCTATAATAGAACTATTCCCGTCGCAAATCTGCTGAACTACGTCTGAAAGAACAAACTCTTGTAATTGATGATTTTTCAATGAATTCCCATGCGAACAGTCAACCATAATAGTTCGTGGTAATCCGCCTTCGTCTAATTTTTTTTCTGCAACAGCCACGTTCAGCTTGTCATAATTTGGCGTAAGCCCACCTCTTAATACCAAATGTCCATATTTATTACCAGACGTCCGCAGAATAGATGAATCTCCATTATTATTAAGACCAATAAACGAATGTGAATTTGTTGCAGCTAGTATTCCATTAATTGCAGCATCTAAGGAGCCATTAGTATTATTCTTAAAACCTACCGGCATGTCTAAAGCTGAAGCAAGCTCACGGTGAGGTTGTGACTCAACAGTTCGGGCACCAATTGCTGCCCAACTTATTAAATCATTTAAATATAATAAAGAATTGGGGTCAAGTAATTCTGTTGCTACAGGCAATTCTAATTCATTTATTGTTAATAAGAATTGGCGTGCTTTTCTAATGCCAGTTTTAATACAGGAGGAACCATCTAAGCAAGGATCATTGATAAATCCTTTCCAACCAAGATTAGTCCGTGGTTTTTCAAAATATACTCGCATTATTATATACAAAGTGTCTGATAACTGGTCTGCTAATTTTTTTAAACGTTTTGCATAATCAAATCCAGCAATTGGATCATGTATAGAACATGGACCAACCACCATAATGAAACGATGATCAAGTCCATCTAAAATATTTTTTAAAGTTTGTCTACTATTTATTACAGTATTCATTGCACTATTTGTTATAGGTGCAATATTTTGTATGTAATTTGGCGCAGGCATCTCTTCGAAAATAATATTATCAGATTGCCTATAAAAATTTATGGAATTCAAATTTTCATTAATTTTTATTTTTGTAATTTTTGAATTAAGTTCTATAGTTTCCATAGAATTCCCTTTATAAAACTATATTTATGTATTTGGCGCGACAATATCATTCCTTAAATACCACAACCAATAATGACAACATCATATGATTCCATATTTTACCTCACTATATTTGCCT
>CAITEL010000203.1 GCA_903891375.1 uncultured Neisseriaceae bacterium | reverse complement strand
TTTAACTTTTAAAACATTATACATTTGATTAAAGTCATTATTATCTTGAATGTTTACATAAAAAAATTCTTGCCAACGCCCGTGATACAATGGGCTAGATAAAAATGCATATTTTACATCATCAGATGAAACATTATCATCACCCCATAATTTTAATAAATCTATTGTTCTGACATATAAAATATTATGTAATAATAACAAAAATAATAAACAAGCATAAATTATCTTTTTGATTTTTGAATACTTACTTGATAAACGATAAGTTAAAATAAGCATACCTAATAAAGCAATAGCAGACAATGCATTAGGATAATATTCAAGTAGTGCATGTCTAGGACCATCTGATGTAGTAAAAAGTAACATAGGAATAATGCTTGTACTTAATACAAAAAGATTGCTAAGTGGTAAAAATAACCAGTATCCATATAAGTACCAGAATCCTGAAGAATTGTCAAATAATAAGGCAATAACTTTTTCAGGATGGGATAAAATATTAACTAGAATTTCTTTATTTGTACTGCCCCATTGCGCCCAATATGCAAGAGTCTGTGCAGCCTCTTGATGACCCTTTACTACGAAATATGGTTGTACAAATTCTAAATTAACTATAGCAACTAATATTGTAATTACAGTAAGTATTGTCGATAGTTTGTATTGCCGACGAAGTGCAAATAACAGTATAAACCCAGGCATATACAAAGGTGCATCTTCTTTTATTGAAAGAAATAAGATACTTAATAAAACAACATATTTCCAATTATAATTTTTCAAATATGCATAATAAATTAAAAAGATACCTAAGGGGAAAAATAACTCTGGTCTAAAAAAATAAAAATGATTTGATGGTGATGAGTAAAAAACCACAACAGCTAATAATGACAGCAACTGGTTCAAATAATTTCGGGAAATTTTATAGAGCATGATACCCGCAAACCATATGACGAAAGATCCTATTATCTGCAAAGTAACCTGACTCGGAAATATTGCATAAATAGGTAAGAGTAATACTAAAATATAATTTTGATGCGTAGCAAAGTGATAAAAACCAGCAACACTTGAATAACCCAAATTACCTAGTAGTATCTGTTGCATCATACTATTAAATATTGCAGCATCACGAGCGGGGACATAAAAAGCATAATACTTTGAAACTGTTGAGTATACAAAAGAAAAAAGAACAGCTCCAAAAAATATATACAATGATTTTTTAGAAAAATTTACATTATCTATATTTGAGATAACACGTCTATTTATTAATAAATAGATAATAAAAATCATTACCCAAATATAAACAAAGCAACCGATTAACACCTCCATATATTCTACATTTAATAAATACAGTACAGGAACTATAAATAAACTTGCCCAATAGTACGTAATAAAATCATTACTAAAAAAACTATTATTGTTTTTCATGAATGTTATCTCTTTTAATGTTAAATTTATTTTGCACAGTGTAATTTATTATTTACACAAACATATTCAATGAACCCAGTTAGATTCATCCCTTTATATGGTGACCACTTTACTTTAGTAAATAATTCTGTATCTGTAAGAATATGATAATCTTCTATATTCACAAATATTGTATCATTATTATCTTTGACGTTAAATATCTTTTTT
>CAITEL010000202.1 GCA_903891375.1 uncultured Neisseriaceae bacterium | reverse complement strand
GCTAATGGGTTAATTGATTTAAACAAATTAGTTGCAGCTATTCGAACAGATACTATTTTAATTTCGGTTATGTATGTAAATAACGAAATTGGCGTTATTCAAGATATTGGTGCTATTGGCGAAATATGTCGAAGTAAAGGTATAATTTTTCATGTGGATGCGGCTCAAGCTGTAGGTAAAGTAGACTTTAATTTAAGTGCTTTAAATGTAGATTTAATGAGCTTTTCGGCACATAAAATTTATGGGCCAAAAGGAATTGGTGCGCTATATGTTCGCCGTAAGCCGAGGGTTCGTTTAATGGCGCAAATCCATGGTGGTGGACACGAACGTGGTTTCAGATCTGGCACATTGCCAACACATCAAATTGTGGGCATGGGTGAGGCTTTTGTGCTAGCTAAAGAAGAGATGAATGAAGAATTGCCCAAAATCAAAGCTTTGCAATTGAAACTGCTTAATGGACTTCAACAGATGGAAGAAGTGTACATTAATGGTGATTTAGAAAATAGAGTTCCGCATAACTTAAACATTAGTTTTAATTATGTGGAGGGTGAATCATTAATTATGGCAATTAAAGATATTGCGGTATCAAGTGGCTCTGCTTGTACTTCAGCCTCATTAGAACCATCTTATGTGTTACGAGCTTTAGGTCGTAACGATGAGCTAGCCCATAGTTCAATTCGCTTTACTTTAGGTAGATTTAATACTGAAGAAGAAGTTGATTATACGATCAAATTATTGCAAGAAAAAATTAGTTCTTTGCGTGAATTGTCACCACTTTGGGAAATGTATAAAGATGGAATAGACGTTGCGAATTATGAGTGGAAATCTCATGGCGAACGTGATATAATATTACATAACTAGTTAAAATAAATAAAGGAATCATAAAATGGCTTATTCAGAAAAAGTAATTGATCATTATGAAAATCCACGTAATGTCGGGGCATTAGATAAAAATGACCCAACAGTAGGTACAGGGATGGTGGGGGCACCAGCTTGTGGCGATGTAATGAAATTACAAATTAAAGTGAGTGATAATGGAATAATCGAAGATGCTAAGTTTAAAACTTATGGTTGTGGCTCGGCTATCGCCTCATCATCGTTAGTTACAGAATGGCTCAAAGGTAAATCAATCGATGATGCAGAGTTAATTAAAAACTCGCAAATTGCCGAAGAGTTAGAATTACCACCAGTTAAAATCCATTGTTCGGTTCTGGCAGAAGATGCAATAAAAGCTGCAATCGAAGATTTTAAAAGTAAAAAAAGCAAAAAACATCATTAGGAAGTTATTAAATGGCAATTACACTTACACAAGTTGCAGCAAAACGAGTACAAGATTTTATAAATAAAAGAGGACGTGGCGTAGGCTTACGCCTTGGCGTTAAGACTACTGGTTGTTCTGGTTTAGCTTATAAGCTAGAATTTGTTGATGAAACAAAATCCGATGATGAAATTTTTATCTCTCATGGCGTGTCGGTTATTGTCGACAAAAAAAGCTTGCAATACATTGATGGAACTGAGTTAGATTATACCAAAGAAGGTCTTCAGGAGGGGTTTAAGTTCACTAATCCAAATGTTGTAGACGAATGTGGCTGTGGTGAGAGTTTTACTGTATAAAATAAATGGATACGAAAATTAATCAGGCCAAAGTGCTGTTATCTCAAAGCTACTTTAATCTATTTGCCATACCGCAAGAGTTTAAAGTAGATCTAAACTTACTGCAACAAAAATATTTAGATTTGCAACGTCAATTTCACCCCGATAATTACATCACAAGTTATTCTGAATCTAAAGCCATCATTTTAAATCTATCAGCACATATTAATCAAGGTTATACTACTTTAACAAATCCATTACTGCGAGGGATATTATTATTAAATTTAAATGGTGATAACTTTGATTTGTCAATAGACACTAAACTCCCTAATACGTTTTTACTCGAACAAATGGAATTACATGAAGAAATATCTGAAGCAAACGATACAAATGATGTTATAAAATTAGAACTACTTGAAAAAGATATTGAATTTAAAGAAAAACAAGTTATTGATGATATTGATAGCAAATTCATTGCAAAAGATTATGTTATGGCTAAAGAATTATTAAAAAAATTAAAGTT
>CAITEL010000201.1 GCA_903891375.1 uncultured Neisseriaceae bacterium | reverse complement strand
TTCAATTGCCACCGTTGATACATTTGCGGGAGAAGTTAGTGTTGAATGGGATTTAAATTCATCAACGACACCAATGGGTCAGTTAGCATTTTTTATTGAATTTATGAAATCTGGTGACTTACTTACACCGTGGGTAAATGAGTGTCCTCTGGAATTAATTAGTAATAACGCTCCAAGTAAACTTGATGTATTAGGTACAGTATTGTTATCCGTATTATCTGGGCATAAACGTTATGCGCATGTTACAGCTATCCGGAATGATGGTGTAACTCCTCAGTTATTGGGTATGTCAAAGATAGTCAGCGAGGACTCAGTTAGACGTAATTTAAAACGAATTGATGAAGCTACTGGCGATATTTGGATGCAAGAGCATTTAAGTAAATGCTATGCACCACTTCTAAGTATTCCTTGGATTCTTGATATGGATACTACTGTAAAAACATTATATGGTAAACAGGAAGGTGCGGTTGTTGGATATAACCCACACAAGCCAGGTAGACCAGCTCACACGTACCATACTTATTCAATAGCAAACTTACGACTTATTCTTGATGTCGAAGTTCAAGCTGGTAATCATGGTTCAGCAAGTCATAGCGCCCCTGGATTATGGGGCATTTTAGATAAATTACCAGTTGGCTCTAAACCTGCATTTATTCGGGGTGATTGTGCATTTGGAATTGATGGTATTATGTGTGAGGCTGAATTGAGACACCAGGAATATTTGTTTAAATTAAAACAAACAAAAAAAGTTAAAACATTGATTGAACAATTAATGTGAATTAATGATTGGGTTGATGCTGGGCAAGGCTGGGAAGGTATTGATTCGACAGTTATGCTAACTGGCTGGAAAATAGAACGGCGTGTTATTGTTCTCCGAAAACGCATTAGCACCAATATTGGCGTATTATCAGAAAATCCAGAAACTAATCAATTGGAATTTAATTTGGGTTCAATTAACGATAAAACTATTGTTTATGAGTACGCTGTATTAATAACATCTTTGAAAGATGGTATTGTTACAATTTCACAACACTACAGGGATCGGGCTGATTGTGAAAATATTTTTGATGAAATGAAAAATCAATGGGGATGGGGTGGATTTACTACACAGGACTTACATCGATGCAAATTAATTGCTCGAATTGTTGCACTTATTTATAACTGGTGGAATATTTTTGTTCGTTTGGCTGAACCAGATAAGCATTTAGAAGCAATAACCAGCCGACCATTATTACTCAATAGCATTGGAAAACAAACTAATGAATCCGGGAAAACTAAGATTACAATTTGTAGTATGTACGGCAATATTGGTAAGGT
This sequence comes from uncultured Neisseriaceae bacterium, assembly GCA_903891375.1. GTDB lineage: Bacteria > Pseudomonadota > Gammaproteobacteria > Burkholderiales > UBA11063 > Aquella. Next base: position 452 of record CAITEL010000201.1, on the reverse strand, counting down.
CAAGCTCCTACTAGGTAGGATTACCAGCTTTTTTAATGAATTGAAGTCATTTGCGGAGCAATTGACTTCAGAACAGCGTTGGCACCGTATTCTTAGTAAAGCAGTGTTTAAATATCTGGATGGCAAGCAACTTGCACCTCCTATTTGTGTAACATAATCGTTAACATTAATGATATTTTGGCGAAAATTTTTAAAAAGCTGATGCTTAAAAACTCGATTTTAGGATTTTATTGTCAACTGCTTTTTTTAGGATTATAAACTATATACCGACTGTGTGGTTACTAATTGTGGTGACATGTCACCAATTTTGCTATAAGAGTTCCCATATCTAACCGCTGGAGCTCCATTTGAATATTTAAGTTAGCAAATTACTAAATAAATTAAAATCTAATAACATAATTATATCCTTTTACACGGAAGTGTAATAAAATAAGCTTATTGATTAGAGCTCC
>CAITEL010000200.1 GCA_903891375.1 uncultured Neisseriaceae bacterium | reverse complement strand
TTATGTTGGCAAAATACTCGTTTGCTGAAATAGCTATCCAATACATGTTTGCAAAGAAATTAAATAATAGTTTACTTGAGTGTATGAAATATGCATCTACAAATTTTCCAGGGGAAAACAATAATGCAACTACAATAAGCGTTACAGGGAATGATAATAAAACATATATATTTAGCAAATTAGGGGTTACAATAGTACAATCGTTGAAAACAAGAAATTCGAGGGGTTCAAACAGAATAACAGACGCAAGAAATTCAAACGGAACAACAAAGTTAACAAATTCATTACCTAACACAAAAAATGATTGTGAACTAAGTCAAATTACTTCCGTTGCTAAATACTCCGACAACATTAATAATACAAATGACATTAAATATAATGAAATTTCTCTTAAATATGGCGAAGATGTAGAAGCTAAACCACTAATATTAGAGCAACATAAAAGTGGTGCATATTTTATTACTAAAAATTATGTTGACCTATTCGGTTCTAAGATTTTGGCAAAAGTAAAAATATCAATTGATGAAAACATAGTGAATTTAGGTATTATACCACGGTCACTTAACAAAGAAATAAAACTTGGAGATATTACAAAAATAAACTTCAATATAGTTACTCATGTGCAAGAAGCTATTATACAAAATGTTCATTTTTACCTAACAATAATGATGAATTATATTGCTGAGTATAATAATAAAAACTATAGGAACGCATCCACCATCAATAAGTTTTTAACTAAGTTACAAGCGTTAAGTAGTACCTCTAGTGGGAAATCGCATAAAGAAGAAGATTCGTCATCAGTGAATATTAATATATATGACTGGAGAACTGTAGATAAATACTATGAAGAAGCAAATATAATGAAAAGGATAATGACCAATAATAAAAGTAGTACAACATTAAATTTATGCGAATTTAGTAATGATAATGTTGAAAAGTCATCCATTGAAAAAACTACTATATTTACCTCAAAGATAACAGTAACCAATCAAACCATGAATAATCGCAATGAAGGCCTAATAATAGTAAATAATGATGGTGAAAATACGGCAATTCAGAACCTAAGGAAAAATGGTACATTAGAACATTCCGTTGTAACTTACTGCCCAGCTACGGAAATGTTATTCATTGTATCAAGCATGAGCATCACACAGGCTTTAATCAAAACAAATAACAATACCGATTTAGTAATAAGCTCACTTTGCCTTATACAAACACTATTCAATGGGACATCTACCGCCAAGTATGATTTAACTGGCACAATTAAAGACATAATAAATGATGACATTAAAGCCATTAAGCAAATATATAACCAATATCAGAATAATTCATCAGTAGATACTATAAGCGATGAAAAGGCTATCATTACAAAGTATCCATTATTTTTCGAAGCTATCGGGATGAAAATAGATTGAAAAAATAAAAATGCAATGATGCGCAGACTCAATCATATACATTCGAACACATTCAAGGTCCAATGCGACGTAACACGACGACACCTACTGGTAGTAAGTTAGGATGGTTGCAACAAAGTTGGAGCTTGAATATGAATGCGTATAGCTGGTGCAAATCACCATAATTTGTATCCATATCACTTATCTTAAAGTTGGTGTTACGCTACTTGTTTTTCTAAAAAATGGTTGTAATTTTAGTGCAATATTCACTAAAATTATTAATGCGTGGACTTCAACTAGTGGTCCTACTACGCCAGTAAATGCTTCTGGTGAGTTTAGACCAAATGTAGCTATAGCTAACTGCAATTGCCAGTTCAAAGTTATTTCCAGTAGCTGTAAACACTATTGTAATTGATTTGCTATATTCAGTATTTAGATATTCCTTTTAATCTCTTCGGGTAAATTCCTCGCCGCTTGCCACGACACTGTCATACCAGCGAATGCTGGTATCCAGCCCTTGCCCTGTAAAAGTTTTTACACTCAAGATGCCGCGCATGTTTGCATTGCGGAGGTTCATTTATAATTTGCCACTACAATTCTCATAAATTGAGTATTGATATGCGATTAGAAAATATTTAACACGTTTCCATTGCCTTTAGTAATTTTAAATGTTGTTCAAGTTTATTTTTATAGCGTTTATCAGTTATGGAATTAATAAATGTAATAAAATATTGCCCGTGTTTAGTTATACTATAATATTTCCCTTTGCCTTTTTTATATGAAGTTATTAAGTTAGCAGAATCAAGTGCTTTTAAATGTCGAGAGAGATTAGAGGTCGATAAGTTAAAACACTTATCTAAATTTTACATAGGCATATATTAGGTGATGCATTGATAAGAATAAACAAGTCTAATCGAGTTCCATGAGATTATGCTGGTAGGCAAAAACTGAACAGGTAGTCAAGAGCTAATTTAGTGTTAAAATTGTGAATTCTAGGATTTAAATTTTTTAACATTTTAAAGAGGATTTTGAACTATGTCAGTAAAGAAACA
>CAITEL010000199.1 GCA_903891375.1 uncultured Neisseriaceae bacterium | reverse complement strand
GAGATCGTAACGTGTATTCTACGAATACATTAAACTATTTTTATCATTGGAGTTTATTATGGAACGTACTATAGAATTCAAAAATTTTGAACAAACAAGTGAAACAATTTCAGCAGAGTTATACCTAGAAGATGAATTTGTTGTTAAAATGACAGATAAAATAACACACGCAATCAACACTAAAACTAACAGTATTGGGCTTTATAATTACTTTAGAAGTGCGGTACTGACATATATTTCATACAACAATACCAGCGACAATCAACATATTATCTCCGCCACTAATAGCACAAATCACTAACAACTGCGTCTTATAACATTCAAATATATTTTGAATTAACAGAAACTTCAGAAATTTATTTCTGAAGTTTTCTTGTTGTTCATAATACATATCCAATCATTAATTATATCATAACTCATGCCACATGGCATAAAAACAACATAAACTAGTCATTAAGTCAGCAATAGTAATACGGTTATCTCCATGTAGTTCAAAGTTTTTTGTTATAATATCGTTTGGTTACTCTATTGATGATTGTGTTGCATGATTTATCATATTATTAATCCACCTTGATTGTTGTGAATCCGAGAATTATACACCAGCATATAGGCAACTGGCTTTCTTTTTATTAGCCTTTATTAAAATCTACATGTACTAAGGTAATCTAGCATGATATTTCTTATTATATTTTTAGAAAAAGTAAACTATGTTAAAATTATATCGCAACCATCAAGGAAAAACTATTTTATTTTTCGTGTGCCTAGCATTTTTGTTTGGGATTGTAACTCCCAATATGTTTATTCATCTCAAATTTATTAGTGATACATTTATCAACTTACTCAAGTTATGTGCATTACCTATTGTTCTAACTTCATTAATTGTTAATCTCGGTAATTTGTCTAATTTGCACGAATTAAAACAAGTAGCACGTAACACTGTTATTTTTATTATTCTAACAGAAATAATTGCCGTCACAATTGGTCTGATTGTATTTAATCTAATTAATATTACTAAGAATATCAATGCAACAAATTTATTAGATGGTGCAAAATATACTCAATCCACAACAACCCAAATTAACCCTAGCCACATTTTTAATTATATATTCCCCTCAAATATATTTCAATCCTTAGTAAATTTTGATGTATTACCTATTGTTGCTTTTTCAATAATGTTTGGGATAACTTGTGCACTCAATCAAAATAAAGCTCGACACGTTTTAAATTTTATGCAAAGTACCCGTGAAATATTTATAATATTTTTAAGTGGCGTGATGTATTTAGCCCCAATCGCTATATTTGTCCTAATTGGAACATCTATTGCAAACAGTTATTTAAGTGGTGAACTGACCACTAATTTAATTGGTTTGCTCAAATTTGTTGGATTATTTTTTCTTGCATTATTTATCCATTTTTTATGGCAATTGCTCCTAGTCATCGCTCTATATCGTAATTTAGGAATAAAACGTATCCTAAGTGAAGCTTTACCTATTTTTACATCAGCCTTTATAACCTCAAGCTCTCTTGCCGCATTACCCATAGCATTAACAAAAGCCGTTGAATTAGGCGCTAAACCTAAAGTGGTTAACTTTATGTTACCAATTTGTGCATCAATGAATTTTGCTTCAGGTATGATGTATGAAATGGCCGCATGTTTATTTTTTATGCATATTCTTGGCATGCACCCAGACTTAGTTCAATTGCTTTTGCTCGCATTAGCCTGTATTCTAACTGGAATAGCCGTTGGTGGCATCCCTGAAACTAGTATGGTGAGTTTTGTAACTGTTTTTGGAATGGCTGGGATTCCTTTATCAGCAATTGCAATATTAATGCCATTGGATAGAATTGTTGATAGAGTCAGGACTATGGTAAATATTTTTGGCAATACTTGCGGTACGCTTATTGTTAGTAAAACAGTTGATTAATTGGTAATTTAATATTTTATAACATTCAAGAGATTTTATTAAAGAATCGTCGAACGACTTCTTGTCGCACACTTATGAAATTATATCACATCTCTTCTCATTGTTGCTGAGATGTTACTAAATTAAGAACAGTTATTACTTGAGATTTGCGTATTCTCTAACATAAACACCCACACATGTGGTACAATAATTATCTAATTAGTAACTCATGAGTCGTTATACATGCAACAACTACTAAGACCACTACCAGCTGGCACTTCCGACATTGCAACCATAATCAATAATAATTT
>CAITEL010000198.1 GCA_903891375.1 uncultured Neisseriaceae bacterium | reverse complement strand
ATTAATTAATAGAAATTCTAACACATCCCCGAAAAAAAGATGCAGTTGGACAAAATGCATTATTGTTATGTCCTTTAAATAGACTTTCCGTAAATTGACTATCACTTAATGCAATATTAATACTATCTTGAATTTCAGCATATTTGTCAAAATCTGAATGAAAGTATGCAAATTTTATTTTATTACTGATGATATTACTATTTTGATTATCAAATATTTTTAATAGCGTATTCGTTAACATTCTGACTTGGCGTTGGTCTTCAATAATACTTGATGTATGACGTGTAATTGGTGAACTCTCCAGTGTTGTTGGGTGCGATAAAGAATAATATAAATTTTGCATCACCTCAGAATCTAATTTGCATGGTTGCATAAGTACTGGGACATATGTTTTCAGATTGTAAACATTAACGTATGCTTCTTGTATAAATGCTACTGGCATTGCTGATTCATTCACCGCAGGACTAAATGCCACCCCACTACCTGAGGCAATAGAAACTAAATGTTTTATTGTATCCACTATATATAACCTCGGCCTTAGTCCTTGCTTAGCTATAATTTCATTAAACTCTTCCCATATTCTCCACATCACACCAAAATCATTATGGTTCATAAATAATTTTAATTGCCTTTGATGCACTTTATATAAATATTGTTGAAACTTAAACCAACTAGCATTGCTATACTCATACGCAAGCCATGATTTACCAAAAACCAATATCTCATTATACCATAAAACAGGACTCTTTTTTGCTTGTGTAATTTGTGTAAAAACATGCCATTGCTCATTTAACCCTGCGGGTGCTTCACAATGAATTCCAAGTTCTTTCTTAAGTCTACCATGTGCAATTTTATCTGAAATTTTTGGTAGCATAAACACTGAACGTGCGCCAGCTGTCACACTCCAACGAGGTTTCAAAACATCTCCTACTAATGAAGCGACACTTTCAAAAATCCCAAACAAATCTCCACGATGAAAAAAGTTTAATGGAATGATTCTATTTGAAGCTTCCACAAATACCTCATTATCATTATGTAAAATCAAAGATAACGGAATATGACAATAGCTCAATTGTTCTTTAAATTTCAACGGAACACGTGTATCTGTAAGTGGTACAACCTCCCCAGTAGTCGTGGGTAAATTAAAACAACCTTTATCAACAATTTTCGCACCATATGGATATCTAATTTTATATAGAAAAAATGTTTTATCTGGATTAATCTGATCGCAAATATTTGCTAGTTCTGAATTTACAAGATTTACTTCGTCACGTACATCGCACCAAGAAACTTCCTGCACATTAAACACCATAAGACGATTCACTTTATCAAAAAAAATATTTTAATTATACAAATCGATGTAATTAGCTCTAGTTTTAGCTTGGAATATTTAGGGGCAAAAAAAACAGATGAAGCCATTATCAAATCTCAATTATAATTAGGTACTCAGAATTACAGCACTTTCAAACATTAAAGGTTTTGCACTTAAAGAATAATTAGTTTTAATTAATTTTATAAGGAATACAAAAATGGAAAGATTTATTGAATTTAAAAACATACAGAAAACAAACACAACAATCGCTTCTGATTTATATTTAGATGGTAAATACGTGATGCGTTTCATGGACAACATTGACCATTTAAACGAGGAGTCGTGCAATGATGTAACATTGTGTAACTATTTTAAAACCGCAATGATAGATTACTTAAGTAAACTCGATACTTTATCCATTAAATACGCAAATCAACCGTTCCATGTTGATAGCTCATGCACCCATTAACTCTTCTCAAGAGTCAATAGACTGAGCAGACTTCATGTAAATATCCTAATATATCCCTCTATTTTGATATTTGATAGTCTGCTCACTCCATCTACCGATAACAATCATCATCAGTTCATTATTATAACCCAAATTAATACCTCTTGTGCAAAAAATTTTCAATTTTTTGCACATATATAACAATTTAAAATGCGTACAATCCATACACTATGTATATATGCATGGTATAATTACCATCTCATAATTCAAATACTATACTCATCGTCTTTGAATCTTGGACTTTGTCGAACTTAAATAAAACATTCCTAATGTACTCATGTACACGTCGTCATGTTTTATTTAAGTATCTTCGCGTCCAAAATTCAAATACTTCGAGTATATATTTTTAAATGTGTCTTTTTTTAGAGGTTTAATAATGAATATTGCCGTAATTCTTGCTGGATGTGGACAACTTGATGGTTCAGAAATTCATGAATCTGTATTAACTCTTTTATCAATTAAACAACAAAATGCCAACTATCAATGCTTTAGTCTGAACAGCGCACAAGAGCACGTAAGTGATCACCTGTCCAGAACTAATGTGTCTAATGAATCAAGAAATATGTTAGTTGAATCCGCACGTATTGCTAGAGGCTATATAAAACCATTAGAGGCTATAGATATCAATCAATTTAATGCTTTGATTATCCCTGGTGGTAATGGCATTGCGTATAATTTATTTGATTATGCTAGCAAAGGAGAAAATTTCTCGGTAAATCCTGTAATACGTGATACTTGTATCGCCTTTACAAAAGTAAAAAAACCAGTTGGGTTTATTTGCATAGCACCAGTTATGATTCCCAAAATCTACCCAAATAAAATAACCATGACAATTGGTACTGACCACGAAACCACAAATTTAGTTACTAAATTAGGTGCAATACATCAAAATTGTAACGTTGATGAGATATGTGTAGATACTGCATATAAAATTATAAGTACTCCAGCTTATATGTTAGCCAAGGATATACAAGAAGCATACATAGGGATCTCTAAATTAGTTGCTAAAGTGGTTGAACTTGCTTAGTTTATTAGAGGATAAATTCATGGATAAAATAATTATTGAAGAATATAATCAAAAGGAGCTTACAATATTTCCACCAGCGTTTAATTACACCAAAGTTGATTCAATTTTTTATGCAAAAACCCTACATAACTAACGATACTTACATATTAAGGATAATTTCAATATGAATTTAATTATAAAAAAACTGCACATACGCACTCTTCTTCTTACATCAATAATTACTTTATTGAGCGCCTGCTCTTTCGTAAGCTTAGACCCTCAAGCAAAAGATGTAATGGTCTCGCCTACAACAAATGAACTAAGTAGATGCAAATTTCTAGGTAAAACCACTGTTTCACTGTGGGCTAAAGCAGAAAATTTTCAAAGCCAAGATGATATTAACGATCAGCTTAATACGTTGGCAAGAAATCAAGCAACAAAAATGGGAGGCAACGCTGTAACACCAGATTCAAAAATTAACAATGGGCAAAGAACTTATCGCATATACACTTGTTCAAATAAATAATTTTTTTACAAAAATAGAATGTTTTATTGTATAATTGAGTACTCACTCAATTAATGAATAACCCCTCCGCAGAGCAGCGGGGTATCTTGAGAGCAAAAACTTTTACAGAGCAAGGGCTGGATACCAGCCTTCGCTGGTATGACAATGTCGCAGCAAGCTGCGGGGAATTTACCCTAAGAGATTAAAAGGAGCATTCTATGTGGAATCCAGAACAATACAATAAATTTAATGACCACCGTACTCGTCCCGCTACAGATTTAATTAATGCCATACCAAATTTACAATATGAGTCTATTGTTGATCTTGGTTGTGGCAGTGGACATATTACACAAATGCTATACACTAAATTTTTACCTAAATATCTAACTGGCATTGACAATTCTGAAGCAATGTTAACCAAGGCTCGCACAGATTTTCCACAACTTAATTGGCAACTTGAGGATATTTCTCATTTATCAAATTTACCCAAGAGTCAGGATCTAATTTTTTCCACTTCCGCATTACAATGGATAAATAACCACGAGCAATTATTTAACCATTTAATTCAGCGTACCAATAAAGTAATGGCAATTCAAATGCCAAGTAACTTTAGATTTCCTGCTCACGCTTTATTACGTGACACCATCCAAGAAAATAAATATTTTAAAATAAAATTGCAAAATATAGTTGATAAAAAGCCTGTGATTCGTGAAGAACCTGTCTTTACCCCTGATAAGTACTATGCAATTTTAAACCATCAAGTAACTACTGTAGACATATGGGAGACAACATATCTACAACAATTAACAGGAGAAAATCCAGTTCTAGAATGGGTGAAAGGTACTGCATTATTACCAGTGGAGGAGCATTTATCACCAGATGAATTTATTGAATTTAAAGCAATATACAATGAGAAACTCTTACGTGCTTACCCACAAGAATCAAATGGAATAACGCTGTTTCCTTTTAGTAGAATTTTTATTGTGGCAACTAAGTAAGCGATCTTCTTAAAATACACTATACTTAGCACGGGCATGTATTGAGCTTTCCGCTTTCGCTCCTGATGTACGAGAGTCACACGGCGTCGCTCATCAAAAACCTCAATTTGTGCCCGTACTAAGTATATATGCAAATGATTACCCAAAACAGCGTACAACCTCTTGCCTAAGTATGGGGGTTACGCTGCTTTTTCTAGGATTATACTGCCATAGCCAGATTTGCCGTATACCTCATTGAGCTTGGATTAATTTCTAGCATACGTCTTTCCTCCGATGCAGCAATATGACTATTTAAAATACAGCTTATTTCTTCGATTTGATCAAACATATTACGTTTAGTTCGATTTGCACGTATTTCATTAACTGCAACTTCTTTAGCAATACGCCCTGGATTACTATCCCACACTAAAACTCTATCAGACATCATCACCGCCTCTTCAACGCTATGCGTTACTAAAATAATTGAAGATGTCTTTATTTTAGCGCTTTCCCATAATGAAATTAAATCATTTCTTAGTTTATGTGCAGTAAAAATATCTAGTGAAGAAAATGCTTCATCTAATAATAGAATATCTGGCTCAACCGCTAATGCACGAGCAAAACCAACACGTTGACGCATACCTCCTGATAATTCTTTTGGATAAGAAGTTTCATAGCCCGATAAACCTATTAAATCTAGCATTTCATTAGTTTTATCTTTAATGTATTTCTTAGGTAAGCCACGTGCCTCTAGTCCAAATGATACATTATCAAACACATTTAACCATGGCAATAATGCAAAATTTTGAAATACCATGCTCATATTAGCAGTCGGTTTAGTTACTTCTTCTCCATTAAATAACACAATGCCCGATGATTTTGCTAATAAACCCGAGATAATTCTTAAGAATGTCGATTTACCTGCCCCTGATTTACCAACAAAAGACACGATTTCATTAGTCTTTATTGAAAGATTAATGTTTCTTAATATAAGTTGTTCTTCGCCATCTTTAATAAATGATTTATTAATGTTTTTAACATTTAAGATTTCTGTTTGATTTGTATTTTTCATATTCCGTTCCTTTTTATATGTAATGTATATTTTATAAGTGCAACTTTCAGAGATGAAGAGTATACTTAACTAATTTTAAATCTGTTTTCCGCTAGCCTATACAATGGTTTCCAAATAATTATAATACATATAGCTACCAAAGAACACATAGCTGCACAGCCTAAAGCTGAATTTTGCATTTGTGAATTAGTGGATGCATTTGCAATATAAGCACCTAGACCCTGAGTAACTTTAGTTGAACTTCCCCAAGTGAGCATTTCTCCAGCAATAGAAGCGTTCCAGGCACCACCTGCTGCCGAAATGATTCCTGTTACTATATACGGAAATATTGCTGGGATTAGAAATTTTCTCCACCATAATAACCCACGAACTCCAAAGTTTTTAGTTACTTCTAATAATTGATTTGGAATAGTTGAGGCTCCTGCAATCACATTAAATAAAATATACCACTGGGTTCCAAGCATTATTAAAAATATTGACCATACACTTAAATTTTGATGAGTGGCAACTAAAAATATAGCCATCAATGGATAAAATATATTACATGGCAACGCTGCTAGAACTTGAATAATTGGTTGAAATAATCTAACCAGCTTTGGATTAAGTCCTATCCAAATACCCAGCGGTACAAATATTAATATACTTAACAACATCGCAATTACCACACGAATTGTCGTTTCTAACATTAAGACTGGCATTTTCGACACCTCAAGTCTTGGAAAATATTGCCATAAATTATAACAACCATAAACCAATAAAGTAATAATAACCGTGTACCAAATTTTAGATAATAAATACCATCCCATCGCTGGTATTTTAAATTTGCCTATATTTAGTTTCCGATAAACCATAGATAACGTAAAAAGCAAAAAATATGAAATTAAATTTAATTGCTGACCTAAAAATCTACATACATTTGAATCAGCCATGCAATTAAAAAACCACGATGTGTTTTCGTTCTTACTCGCTAAATCTTCAAATTTAAATTTGTTGGCGTAACGAACTAAAGGACGAAACATAAGCTGATCTAACACAATAACACTACTAATTAAAGCAATTATTGCCCAAATTACTGCATGAGCATTACCAATAATTAATGATTCGGCAATATAAGATCCAACGCCTGGTAACTCAACTGTATTAGTTTTCACAGGTATAGCCTCAGTTGCAACTAAAGCAAACCAAGCCGCAGATTGAGACACCATCGTATTCCATAATAACCCCGGAATTGAATACGGAAACTCTAGTCGCCAAAATCTTTGCCATGCATTATATTGAAATATATTAGCTGCTTCAACTAGTTCGTATGGCACAATCTTTAATGTTTGGTAAACAACTAAACACATATTCCAAGCTTGGCCAGTGAATACACCAAAAATTGCAGCGCATTCTAACCCCATTACACTATTAGGAAACACCCCTAAAAAATATACCGTCGTAAATGTTAAAAACCCGACTAATGGCACCGATTCCATAAAATTAACGAATGGCAATACCACACGTTCTATTGCTTTAAATTTAGCAGATAATGCCCCAAATACTACTGCAAAAATAAATGATAGACCTAAACCAATCACCATGCGCATCATTGAGCGTAAAGTGTAGTAAGGCAAATTGTTTGTATCCAGTGTTATTTTATATGTCTGCCCAACTATAAAAGTTGAACGCATATCATGCCAACCATTTACAAGCAAATATGCCACAACAATGAATATAAATAACACTATAACATCATTATAATTAAAGTAATTTTTTTGTTTTTTTCTCTTTGAATTAATATTTTCCATGGATTAGACCTTTTTGTACAATTCTTGTGCAGAAAATTAGCGTCTACATTACATTGCAAAAGCACACACATCTATAAATTCATTCATGTAAAAAATACATAGGCATGATTTTTTAGAGCTTTTACAATATAATCTAAAAACAATAGCTTATTTTATTATTAAAATAAATAACGAAATAAATTAAGTATGAATAATAGGATAAGATAAACCGAGGGAGGAATATGTTTTGATAATGGATTGTTGACTAAACTAAATGTGCCTAAAGCACAGATGTTGTACTCATTTAAAGCCATGATTTCACCTGTGTATCTTGAATGCATTTACATGCGTGGTTAAAAAATATATTGAGTTTACTAAACGATAAAACATTTAAACTCGAAAGTTATGGCGAGATTGTATCACT
>CAITEL010000197.1 GCA_903891375.1 uncultured Neisseriaceae bacterium | reverse complement strand
TTTTATTGCTCAAATAAATTACTAATCTTCCATAACATAATAATTTTAACACATTTTTTTGTTACGGCGTTAATAAATTAATTTAAAACAGGAGTACGCAATGACTAATAAAACTAATGAAAGATTCACTGAGGCAACCAATAATACAGTTGATACAGCTTATAATTTTCTTCAAACTTCTCTCGAAAGTATTGAAAAATTAACTAAAATTCAACTAGAATCATCTAGAAAAATTTTAGACGAAACCTCCCAGTCAATTAAAGACATGGCTGGTGTTAGTAATTCTAAAGATTTATTTGATAAAGTTAATCAATTAGCAACTACAACTGTTGAACACAACATTTGTAACTGCCGTGATGCATACGATGTGCTAAGTAATGCACAATCTCAAATAAGTAAAATGTTTGAAACTTATTTTCAGAATGCACAACAAAATATGTCTAGTGTTGTAGAAAATTTTTCTCAATTCAACCCAACATCAAAAGGTAATTTTGCTTCAGATTCTTTAAAAAGTTGGATCAATGGCACCAATCAAGCTATTAATACATTAACTAAAATGTCTTCTCAAGTCACTGAGTTTGCTAAAAACAATGTTAAAGCAGCAACTACTGCAACAGCTAACACTGTTAAAGCGGCAACTTCTGCACGAAAAGGTTAATTCGTTTATTTTGAAAACGCCTATTTATCTGTAGGCGCTTTTTAAATTTTAGTCTCGTAGGGTAACCGAATATGAATGCGTGCATCAATACGTTTGAATATATGCCATCATCCCACTATGCATGTGATATAAAGAATGGCAATGGAAAAACCATTTACCAGGATTATCCGCAATAAATACAACTTTTACACTAGTATGTGGCATTACTAATATTGTATCTTGAATTGCACCGTCTTTAATATGCTGTCCATTAATTTCTAAGACTTTAAATTTATAACCATGCAAATGCATAGGATGTGACATCATCGAATTATTAACAATATCTGCAAGCACATAATTACCCATGCTAACCTTTATAGGTGTAACATCTGGCCATTTTTGTCCGTTTATCGTCCACTCGTAATTTTGCATATTACCAGCTAGAACTAATTTGATCGTCTGATTGGTGCTCTCAATTAAAATATTACTTGTTTTATCTAATGGTGTTAATTCTAACGTGTTAATTCTAACTCTTGCTTATAGTTTAGTGCAGGTGCAATGGTATTAGCTATACTACTGATTTTAGGTAATTTTATGCTCCTTTATTAATTTTGATTAAGATTCATCCATTTCGACTGTACGTTATCTAAATAGTTTTCCTCAATTCGATAGTTTTGGACTCTATCACTAACTAAACGTTGGTGACTTGGTTCAAATAATGGAATAGTAGGATAATCATTTAATACTATATTTAATGCCTGCTTATATAATAACTCTTGTTGTTGTTTATTTGTCGTAATATCTGCCTCATTAATTAGTTTATCATATTTTTGATTACAATAATGCGCATAATTATTTGGATTACCACAAATATATAATGGCGTATACGTGGTAATTGAATTATAATCAGCTCCCCAACCAGCAAAAGAAATATCATAGTCACCATTATGCAATGATTGAATTAACGTCTTCCATTCTACATTTTGCATAGTGACATTTACTCCTAATTCGCTACTCCACATTGAAGCAACTGCGACTGCAACCTTTCTATATAAATCATTCGTTTTATATTTTAGAGTAATAAGCAATGGATTCTTCTCACTATAACCAGCTTCACGATATAATTCTTTCGCCCGAGCAATTCTCTTTTCATGTGACCATGTTGACCAAGAATACTTAACACTTGCATAACCACCAGCTTCAACTGTAGGTGTTACAACAGAATATAAAGGAATTTGCCCAGACTTCAGAATATCTGTTACTAAAACATTTCTATCGATTGCCATCGACAAAGCCTCTCTTAACTTTTCGTTTTTTGCATATTTAGGTAGTTTCATATTATAAACTAAATATTCTAAACGTTCCCACTGCACTGTATGTAACTCTCTTGCATACGTACTTTTTAAATCAGCATATTGATCAATTGGTACATTTTGCCACGAGGTATCCTCTGCACCTGTTTTAAAATTAGACAATGAAACATTTACATCCGTATAAGGAAAATATATCACATTAGCAATACTAACTTTGCCAGCATCATAATAATTTGGATTTTTTTCTACTAAAATGTGCCCGTTTATCACATGCTCTTTTAGTTTATACGCCCCAGAAGTAACTATATTCTTTGGGTCGGTCCAACTATTGCCATATTTCTCAATAACTCGTCGTGAAACAACAAATACATCTGGAACTGTTATATAAGATAAAAAAGAGTTATTCGGGTAAGTTAGTGTTACAACAAAAGTATTATCATTCGGTGCGATAACACCCAATTGACTTGGTGGTAGCTTACTATTCATTATATTTTGTGCATTTAGCACGCTTTTTAATAAAAAACCGTATGGAGATGCAGTCTTAGGATCCACCAATCGTTGCCACGAATAGACAAAATCTTTAGCCGTAATTGGCGAACCATCCGAAAATTTTAAATTTTTGCGTAGATGAAACGTATATGTTTTACCATCAGTAGATACATCCCAGCTCTCTGCCATTCCTGGGATCAGTTTATTTGCTTGATCGAAATCAACTAACCCAGCAAATAAATCATTTATCACCCTAAATGCATAAGCATCCTCTGCTTTAGCAGGGTCAAGTGTAGGAGGCTCCATCCCAATATCAACCCTTAATGTGTTTTTATTATTTGTTTGATGCTGTTTATTTGAACAAGCTAAAACAGAAATAAGTAACATAGCCACAAGTATATAGATTCTTTTCATCAAAACCCTCATTATAAACAATAATTAATCCGAATAGATGATTTTACACCATTTTAGTGAAAACACATCTCATTTTCTAGATAATGAGCGTTTATTTGATAATAAACTATGCTGGTAGGCAAAAACTGAACCAGTAGTGAAGATATAATTTAATGTTAAAATTGGGTTTAAATTCAAACATTAAAAACTATATTATTTATGAAAGGTTCAAATTTATGTCAGTAAAGAAAAAATACACAGCAGAAGATAAGGCTAAAGTAGCCATAGAGGCATTACGTGGCAATATAACTTTAAATGAAATATCTTCCAAATTTCATGTACATTCAACACAAATAAACAGATGGAAAACCATTGCACGAGAATCAATTATAAGTGGATTCAAAGACAATACGAAAGTGGTAATGCAAGATCAAGAATTGACTGACGAACTGTATAGACAAATAGGCCAACTCAAAGTAGAACTTGAGTGGTTGAAAAAAAAATCTGCCTTGTTCTCTGGCGCATAGGAGAAGCATTGTGGAATCAACTATCACTGATATTAGCGTTAATCGACAACTCGAACTTTTGGGTATTAGTAAGTCTAGTTATTATTATAAACCGGCTTTGATATCGGAAGAAACCTTGGTATTACTGAAGCTAGTCGATAAGGTATATACTGACTACCCAACATTTGGAACTAGAAGTATGTGCAGTTATTTGCGCAATGAACACAATTATGAAATAAGTAGAGATAAAATGCGCAATCTTTACAATAAGTTGCAAATACGCGCGATATATCAAGAACCCAAAGTAACCGTGAGTAATCCAACACATAAGAAATACCCATATTTATTACGTGGGTTGGAGGTTAATGCTGTTAATCAGGTGTGGAGTACGGATATAACTTATATCCCATTGAAAAGAGGCTTTATCTATTTAAGTGCCATAATAGATTGGTATAGTCGCTATGTGTTAAGTTGGTCGCTCAATATTGATATGGAGGCAATCCATTGTGTTGATTTACTCTCAAGCACATTTGATCAATATGGCACATGTGAAATTTTTAATACAGATCAGGGGTCGCAATATACATCAAACATATTCACAGACTGTTTAAGGGATAATGGCGTAAAAATTAGCATGGATGGTCGTGGACGTTGGGCAGATAACATTTTTATAGAAAGACTATGGCGTACAATCAAATACGACTGTATTTATTTAAATGACTTTGAATTAGTTAGTGAATGCAGAGCATTATTAAAAATTTATTTGGAGTTTTATAACACAAAAAGACCACATCAAAGTTTAGGTGGAATACCACCTGCTTGGGTATACTATAATAAAAATGGCATGAATAACCAATGAATATCAATCATTCGTGCTAACAAGATTATGTGGATTTTTTATTTTTGAGAAAATAAAATCGCAGAATAAGTTGTTAATAACCTGATGGAAAATGAAGCCATTTACCACAAGTTATTAACAACTTATTTCCGCTAATCACACAGAATCTTGTCACAAAATGTGTGTAGTTTGAGTTTTAGGTCATAATAATAAATTTTTGGGTTATTTTTTAGGGCAATTTAGAGCAAAAACAAGGAAGGAGTAAGTGGCACATAAAATAAAGATAAAAATAATTACATATTTATTGGTTGGTGTGATATAATATCGAATAATTTAAAAAAGAATAATTTTTACTTTTAAATTATGTCTTCAAAACACCATTTACTGGTTCAGGAAAATCCCCCCAGCATATTTGCGTGTAAAAAAGTGGCATCTCTGTCACCTCAAAATTTTGAGGTTAAGTCGCACTTACATTGTTAAACTAGGTGGTTTGTCCTAAAATTGTCCAACCGTCACCGGTGGTCTAATCTACAAGCAAATATTTTTAAAATAAGGAAAAAAAATGATTCTATGTACGAAAACGAAAACTTATTTATCTATAATTGTCGCTTTTATGACTATGGTAAATTATGCAGTTGCTGGTTCAGATCAAGAAATAAATATTAAGTTTGTTAACAAAATAGCTGCGGGTATTATAGTCACGAATGGCTCTGACACAAATGATAGAAATGTTAATTATGTACCGCATTCCTTACACATCCCACCCAATGCCACAGTGGAGTTAAAAGATAATGGGTGGTTAAAAGTAGATGCAGGATGTTTTGATTATTCGCTGCCCTTGTGTCCGAAGTCACAAATTATGCAACAATCATTTGATATTCATGATGAAAAGGACAAGTACATTGGATCTTTCATTTATAAAGTGAATATGGTCATTGAGAAGAATGATCAGCTTTTTTATCCAGAATTATTTACTTATGTGGAACCGAATACTAATGACAATATACATGCGTATATGAACGCTCAGCACATCAATGATGACGACAGCTATTATAGTAATTGTGATAGGAAAACTGGAGACTGTAATATACAAGTTGTTGATCATAAATGGCCTGTGAATCAGTTGGCAGCAGAGGTAGACATCTTACCTCTACAATAACACATTATAATGTGTTTTACCACATATCTAGGGGGGGGAGCTCTAATCAATAAGCTTATTTTATTACACTTCCGTGTAAAAGGATATAATTATGTTATTAGATTTTAATTTATTTAGTAATTTGCTAACTTAAAACAAGCGATCGAATGGTTTATTTATTTTTGTGAAGTTGTTATAATTACGCCTTAACAATAATACAATATAATCATTTGCGTGTAAAAAAGTGGCATCTCTGTCACCTCAAAATTTTGAGGTTAAGTCGCACTTACATTGTTAAACTAGGTGGTTTGTCCTAAAATTGTCCAACCGTCACCGGTGGTCTAATCTACAAGCA
>CAITEL010000196.1 GCA_903891375.1 uncultured Neisseriaceae bacterium | reverse complement strand
TAACCTTGTAAAAAATATAAAATATATACATCAGCAGAATTTAAATGCAATATATTTTATTATTAGAGAAAATTATATACGTTGTAGGTATTACACCATATAGATATAAAAAGTCCCAAATAAACAACCAAGAATGACCACACCGTATAACACCCCCATATTAAAATAAATTTGACAACGATATAAAAATAGACTACAATAATGCCAGAGAACTATTTTTTTAAGAGTCATATTTTTTGAGGTGGTAAAATGAATAAGCATGAACAAGCAATAAAACAGCTTGAATTAATTAAAGATGTGGTAAATGGAAGTAATAAATTATTATTTTCTGGTGGTAAACTTATTGTAATTGGAGTTATTTTATGCCTAGTACCTATTTTTGAGATCGGTTTAAATCAGTTATTTTCACAGTATTCTGATATATTACAAATTATTTATCATGCGATATTTTATATTGTAATTTCGAAGATTGCAATAAAACTATTTGTGAAAAAGAATCAAACAAAGCATACACTTCCGCCATTATTACAAAAATCATTTGATTTGCATGGAGTGATTTTATATTTAGTTCTTTTTTGTGATATAGCATTCATAATTTCTAAAAACTATAATTTGATAATGCCAATTAATATGGTTTTATTTGGATTGTTATTCGAATTGTTTGGGCGTTTTAGTACTACGGCAGTTAGGATTATTGCATTTACCTATTTTATTATAGGTGTTATTTCAATGGCTTTTTATCCACAACTAACGATAAATTTATGGGTATATGAAATAATTTATTTAGGTCTAGGATATATTATAACGGGCATGTTGTTGAAGAAGTTTAATCATGCTTAATATAGAATTTAATGAAATTCTTCATCAACCAACACGTACACGTATAATTGCTTATTTGGCAACTTTTGGAAAAGTTGATTATTCAACATTAAAAAAAACGTTAGAATTAACTGATGGAGTGATGAGTACGCATATGAAAGTTTTAGTTAATAATGAGTATGTAGCAGTAAATAAATTTTTTCAAAATAATAAACCGAAGACAGAGTACGAATTGACCGAGGCAGGGAGAAAAGCTTTTATCGCATATTTAGAAAATTTAAAACAAATTATTAAGGAGCACTAATGTGATTCTGGGAATTTGTTGGAGATCATATATGTTGTATAGAATGCGTATATACATATTTAAGCATACTGAGAATATGATATATTTCTAATTATCATAAAAAATATATATAAAAAGAGCGTTAAAGTTTACACAAAATATAACTTTGACTAATGTTAATTTGTAACTTTTAATAAAACTAAAGGGATATTAATAAAAGTGGAAGACGAATTATTTCTAAATAAAGTGGTTGAATTATATCAATTAATTTATGTAAATGATATGATGTTATTGATTGATATGAATAACATTATTTTATTTGTTCGCCAACTCAAGGATGAAAAGCAAACATTTTGCACTAAATGGATGGATCAAATCCTTGAGGATGATTATCTTTGTTACGATATCACCTCAGTTTCTTCTTACTCAGAATTAAATGAGTACATAAAATATGGTCATAATCGAGACAAAGAAAAATTGCCACAGCTAAATCTTGCAATGTTATTCGGACAAAAAGGTCGATTACCAGTAT
>CAITEL010000195.1 GCA_903891375.1 uncultured Neisseriaceae bacterium | reverse complement strand
CTGTGCCCGTATTGGTTGTGCTGGTGAATAAGTCTGATACAAATAAATATATTTTTCAAATGGATTTAAATTATTTTGAAATTCAAGTTGATCAGATTTTGATCCGTCAAATGGAAAATAATTTGTAATTCGATTTACAATATTTTCATAATATTTTCTAGCTGACCCAAACTTAACAAAGTTTGAAGCTGTTGCAAAATTAACATCTTGCAAATATAAATTTATACTTTCTTGATATTGTTTTATATATTCTGATGATTCTGCATCAGAAGTAAAATCATCAATAGTGCTAAGTTGCACCTCTTTAGACGGTAGAATAGATTGTTTCTGTTTTTCAAAAAGTGTTTTTAAACTCATTCTTCTACTCTAAATTTAAATATATAAGGTTGTTCTTCTATGTTTCCATTCTGTTGAATATCAAACGCAAATTTAAGACCATACATAAATCCTTTTTCTAATATTGACATATCAAAATCAAAATAATTTCCACTAACATCAAAGGATAATAAAGTATGCTGTGCGCTGCCAGTTCCATAAGGAATAACGTTAAAATTATCTTGCACTCTAACTAGAGAATAATATGACTTTTCAATAATTGAAGATTCAATTTCTGTTGATGCAATATTATATATTGTTGGATTCCAATCTTTTTCTCTTACAAATAATCTAAATCTTGGTTTGTCATTTTGAAAATATTTTGCTTGAGCATTTTTTATATTTAAAACATACCTTGGCAATTCAGCATCGCTAGAAGCATCATAAGTTATTGTATTAATTGTTCCAGTATGAAAGATAGTTGAACCATTTTGCCATACATCGTAAATGGTCGAAGACGATCCTGTGTAGGCGAAAGAAGCGGTGTACAGACCAACGGAAAACCACCCTCCTGTCACGACAGAGGTGTTAGCCACTGTGACACCGCCTGCAATTGGCATCGAGCTTGCAGAGCCTCCTAGAGTTTCATAAATTTTAACGTAAACTAATCCTTGTCCAATCGACGGAATATTGGTTGCTTTACCATTTCTATAATTATATAAATAAATTGTATTCACATTTTCTGTTGATAATAATGAACTGCTTATGAAAAAGTTTCCTCGTTCATCAGCAACTTGTGAATTCCATCTTGCTTCGATATTTGGACGATAAAGTTTAAATTCGCTATCTCTCCCAAAGAATTTTTTTGTATAATATGAACGTGTATCATTTAACATACTTGATGCCAAAAATATACCAAACCCATTTGAAGCGATTGATCCATTAATCCATTTTTCCATTTGAGCAGTTATATCTACTTCTAGGTCTTCATTCCCCAAATTAAAATATTGCGATGATGTATTTCCTACTAAAAAGTCTCCGCCAGGAATATTCAAATAATCTCCGCCAGCAGTATTCCATTTTGTAGTGCTTGAGCTTGATAGCCAATTTGAATATCCAAGATCTTTATATTCATCCATATCTAAACCAAATCCTTCTGTCCAAGAAGAAGAAATTGGGGCAACTATCAAAGTATATTTTGATGGAGTTGTTGAAGAATGAATAGCATTATACATTTTCAAAAAGAAATTAACACTTCCAGAAGCTGGTATATTCCCAGAGGTTCTATCTGCTATTACTGTTGATATTGGAAAATTAATAAGCGTTTTTGATTCTTCTGTTGAGTAACCAGCACTTGAACTTGTTTGTCCATATATAGAAAATACTTCAAGAATATCTGAAGCTCCCATATTTGATCCAGTTCCTCTTATGCTTAAATTAGAAGCAAAAGCATTTGTGATCGTATTATCAGAATTTGCTATATATCTTCTAATTCCCATTATTTTGCAATTCCTGTTATGTCTGAGTTTAGATTTCTTACTTCCAAAATTGTATTTTCTGGCACAGATAAGTATCTACCATCTTTAGAAATGTTATCACTTATCGAAAATTGTGAAGAACTATATCCATCACCAGTTTTTTGAGTAACTAAAACATTTTTTGTATCAACAACTCCATTGACGGCATTTAATGTTTTAAAAATGTCTGTCAAATAAAATGGTTCACCTATATTTAGTTTTTCTTTTAATGTTGCTTTAACAGCTACCAAACAATCATTTAATATAATATTATTGTCTTTAGTTAAATCTGTAATAACTTCAAAACTTAATGCTATATTAATAATCACAGCATCTAAAATATCTACAGTATCATTGATCATTTTATATTTTGAAAGCCAAGTTTTTAGATTTTGCTTTAAATTATCTGAGGCAAGAGATAATTCTCCATTGGAAGTTGTTGAAACTAAATAAAGATTTAAATTTCTTCTAGCAGAATCTTTATCTTGAACAACATTAACTCGTTTAACTGTTCCAAATTTTGCTGGCATTCTATAAGAAATAGCTGAATAGTCTTGCTTTGTTACTGCTCTATTCTGTGTAGCAAAAGCTCCATATGCTCTTATTCTTATCTCTTCATTTGAAGGTAATTCAGAAGATCCAACAATTGGTTCTTCATTATCAATTTCAATGCCAATAATTTGTGATAAAGCTTCTTGTTTAGAATATAAAGATGTTCTAAAATCAAGGATTGGGTTAGTCATCGTATTAACTGAGCTAACTGCCGCATTTATTGTATCACTCGTATTGACTCTATATGTAATTGTTAAAACAGTATTGGCTGGTGAAATTCCAAGTGTCTCAGTAGAGTTGATAACATTTGGATCAAATATTTTATCTGTGAAATAATTCTTTCCAAAAAATTGTAAAGCAACACTACTTGGATCAGGAAAATTATTTTCTATAAAATCATTCTCGGAACCAACACCAAATTGTAAAAAACAATTTCCAGACTCATCAAATTCAGTTATAAATCGTCTGAACGTTTGAAATTCTTTTAAAAAGTATGGAGCATTGGTTGAATCAGAGGAAGTATTTTTTATTGCTGTGTAAATAATATCTTGAGTTAAATAATCTACTTCATAATATTGATTTCCAATCGTATCAAAAATTGAGACTATTTCTGATATTCTCTGATCATCAACTTGTATTTTAAGGAATTTTTGAAAGTCTCCGATAGTCATTGATTTTTGTCTCAATTCACCAGAGATTATCTTTCCATAAGTTTTATAGGCATAACCAGTTGGAACACCATTCACATTCTCTCTTATGATTTGTTTTTCTGTTTCTGTTGATGAAAAATCAACGTCTTCTGATAAAATAAAAGATGCACCAGAATCAGATGTTGCAGTTGAACCTTGTTTTAAAATTGGTATTAAATCAGTATTTTCTTGTCCGCCATTTGTTTGTGCTGGTATTGAAACGTAGAATGCTGCAATTCCCAATGATGATGGAGAACCAGTAAATTTATAACCAAGTTGTTTTGATATTTTTATAAGATTATTTCTTTCAAGTGCTGTTTCCAAAAAGCTTTCAT
>CAITEL010000194.1 GCA_903891375.1 uncultured Neisseriaceae bacterium | reverse complement strand
TGACGAAGCGTATTATTGGGCATTTAGCCAAAATTTATCGTTATCTTATTTTGATCATCCACCGATGATTGCGTTATTAATTAGATTATTTTCCATTTTTGGTCATTCAGAGTTTGCTGTGCGTCTAACTAGTTTAACTACTACAATTATTACAGTAATTATGCTATATAAGTTATCAAAACGGATGTTTAATCAGCGAGTTGCAGATATTACATTGTTGTTAGCATGTGCGAGTCCATTAATTAACGCTGTTTTCTTTATAACAACCCCTGATAGTCCATTATTAATGTTTTGGGCAATTACTTTATTCTGTTTTTATGTTGGAATATTTGAATCTAACACTAAATATATTTATTTATCTGGGTTTTTTGCTGGGTGTGCCTTATTATCTAAATATACGGCGGTGCTTATATTTCCACCTTTATTAATTTTTCTACTGTTATCAGCTAATTATAGAAAATATTTATTAAAAAAAGAATTGTATTTTGCCGTTATTCTGGCTTTTATGGTTTTTTCTCCAGTAATTTATTGGAATTATCAACATGATTGGGTTTCATTTAAATTTCAATTCCATCATGGTGTCAATCCACAAGATGGCTTAAATTTTGGTTCTTTGGGTGATTATCTAGGTGGACAAGTATTAATTGGCGGTTTATTTATATTTTTGCCGATAGTGTTTTTTTCAATAAAATACTTTAAAATAAACATTAGAGACGATAAATTAGCCTTTTTATTTTGGCCATTTGTTTTTGTGTTTTGCTTTTTTGGTTATAGGTCTTTATTTCAACATATGGAGGCTAATTGGCCAGCTCCAATATATATTTCAGCCATAATTTGGTTAGCGTATTGGTTAAATAGAATAAACAATAGGTGGATCTATAAAACCGCAATATGTTTTATGTTGATTTTTATTGTTATTTTAAAATTTCCATTAGAGTTTACTCCAAAACGGCTACATAATGCAGGAGTGATTCAAATTGTAAATGCATTTTATGGTAGCCGAGAATTACTTGAACAAGTAAAACCGTATATAACTAGAGATGATATACTATTAGCTTGTGATTACGGTAATGCATCACGAGCTTGGTTTTATTTGGGTATTAGAGCATATGTCTTAAATGATTTTCTTTTTAGCCATAACTATCAATATTGGAATGGCGCGCTACTTAAACCAATAAAATCAGCTATTTATATATGTGATGGCGAAGATAATACTGCATTAGATTTCTTAAAAATTGATTTTAAACAAGTAAATTTATTAAATACTGTTGATTTTGATAATGTGGTGGGTTCAAAGCATATGTATATCTTTAAAGCATTAAATTAGAAAATAAGAGGATTTTATAAAAACTATGAAAACATTAATAATAATTGCAACATACAATGAACGTGATAATATTGTACCTTTATTAAATGATATCTTTATGACTGTTCCAGATGTTGATGTTTTAGTGATTGATGATTCATCTCCTGATAAAACCTATGAGTTGGTTGAAGAATTACAGGCAGATAAATACCCTAAACAATTATTCTTATTAAAACGAGCTGGTAAATTGGGTTTAGGAACCGCTTATGTGGCTGGTTTTAATTGGGGCTTGGAGCGTAATTACGAAGTAATTATGCATATGGACGCAGATTTTTCGCATAATCCAAAATATATTCCTCAATTTCTAGAAGAAATTAAAACTAAGGATTTAATTATTGGTAGTCGTTATGTTGATGGTGGTGGGGTTGTTAATTGGGGGCTTATTCGCAAATGTATTAGCCGTGGCGGAAGTTTATATTCACGAGCTATTTTAGGTCTTAAAATTCGAGATTTAACTGGTGGATTTAAATGTTTTCGACGTAATGTGCTAGAAACTATTGGAATTAATGAACTTAAGTCTACTGGGTATTCATTTCAGGTAGAGACAACCTATAAGTCGTATTTAAATGGTTTTAAAATTAAAGAAATCCCCATAATATTTGAAGATAGACGTGTGGGGCAATCAAAAATGTCGTCAACCATTTTTCTTGAAGCATTATTAATGATAATAAAATTAAGATTCATCACCAAAATCAAAAAATAATCAAGAGTAGCATTAAAACTCATACCCTAATTAATTTTAAGTAACTTCTCAAAAAGGAATGTCTGTGATAACTTTTTTACGTAAATACATATTTTTAATAGCTCCCATTGTAGTTTTCTCTTCTAATGCGGGTACTTTATTAGCTAGTAACACCAATGCAACTCAAAAGATATTTGCCAAATTAGAGTCGTCTTTTAACGGTAAAATAGGCGTATATGCAATAAATACCGCAAATAATGAAGTAATCCAATATCGTGCGGATGAGTATTTCCCAGTGCAAAGCACAATGAAATTAATAGGAGTCTCTGCCTTATTACAACAAAGCCATGCCAAAAAAAATTTATTGCAACAAACAATTCATTATACAAAAAATGACTTAATGTATTGGCATCCAATTACAGGTAAATATATAATAAATGGAATGACACTTGAGTCATTATCAGAAGCTGCAATTACTTATAGCGATAATCCAGCAATAAATCTTATCATGAAACATTTGGGTGGGCCAAAAGCTATAACAGAATTTGCACATTCTATTGGCAATAAAACATTTAATGTTGAGCACTACGAGGGAAACCTAAACTCAAATCCAAAAAATACAGAAGATAGTTCAACACCTAAAGATATGGCAATTAGTGTGCAGAAATTAACTATTGGAGACGATATATTAACCAAATCAGAGCAAACAAAGTTACTCACATGGATGAAAGCAAATACTACAGGCTATAAAAGAATACGTGCAGGTGTACCTGGTGGCTTTACCGTTGCAGATAAAACAGGTAGTGGCGATTATGGAATTGCCAATGATATTGGTATTGTGTGGTCTCCTTCATGTAAACCGATTGTACTTGCTATATATACAGTAAATAGTAAGCAAACCGCAAAAGCTCGTGAGGATATAGTAGCATCAACAACAAATCTTGTACTTGATGAGTTTGCCAAACATGATGTTTGTTTTAAAGCTGCATATTAAAAATAATTAATATGAATAAAGTAATTCTATTAATGGG
>CAITEL010000193.1 GCA_903891375.1 uncultured Neisseriaceae bacterium | reverse complement strand
TTTGTCATAGTAATAAATTCAGCATTTAATCATAAGAAAAATAAGTATAACCGTTTTCTTTTAAGTTATCTTTATCCAAATTTCGCTCTTCTTCAACTTGCTTTTCTTCTAAATCCCACCATGTAGAGCGTAATTTTTTTTGTGTTTCTTTTAAAGTTGGATTATTTTTTAACAATGATTTAATAAAATTCATTGGTTCCGAAGTATAGTTGGTATCTTTTTTAGCCATGATCACATCCTTTGTTTTATACTATTATTCCACCACCAATACATAAGTCATTATCATAAATAACAACAGATTGTCCAGGGGTTATTGCCCATTGGGCTTCTTCAAAAATTAATTTAATTGTATTATCATCGATATACGACAAATAACACTTTGCCTCATTCATGCGGTATCTGGTTTTTGCCGTGTATGTACTAGGTATTGGCTTAACACCACAACCAAAGGTTAATTGATTAGCAATTAATTCTTTTTTTAGTAGTAATGGATGTTCATGTCCTTGCACTACAATTAATTCATTGGTAGATAAATTTTTATCAGCAACAAACCAAGGTTCACCAAGCCCACCAATGCCTAAGCCTTTTCTTTGACCTATTGTGTAGTACATTAAACCGATATGTTCACCCATGATTTTACCATTGGGTGTAACCATCTTGCCAGGTATTGTTGGCATATATTTTTTTAAAAAATCACGAAATGGTCGTTCACCAATGAAGCAGATACCTGTACTATCTTTTTTTTGTGCATTTGGTAGATTTATTTTTTCAGCAATTTTACGTACTTCAGGTTTTGTTAAATTTCCAAGAGGAAATAATGAGTGTTTAATCTGATGTTGGTTTAGTCTATATAAAAAATAACTTTGATCTTTATTTTGATCGATGGCTTTACTTAATACTTCATAATTATTGAGTGAAGTTTTATTCACATAATGCCCAGTAGCTAAGTAGTCGGCACCGTTTTTTAACGCATGATTTAAAAACGCTTTAAATTTTATTTCTGAATTACATAATACATCTGGATTTGGAGTTCTACCATTTTTGTATTCTGCTAAAAAGTATTTGAACACATTATCTTTATATTCCGTAGCAAAATTAATAATTTCAATATCAATATTTAAACAATCGGCAACTGCGACTGCGTCCATACTATCTTCTTTAATAGTACAGTACCCATCATTATCATCCTCTTCCCAATTTTGCATAAACACGCCAGATACATCATATCCTTGCTGTTTTAATAAGTAGGCACTTACGGATGAGTCAACCCCACCAGATAATCCAACGACAATCTTAGTCATTTTTGTAGCTAAACATCCTAAAAATAATTATGAAGTAGGTTATTGAAACCTACAAAATGCACCAAACAAGATTTTATCACATTATGCTATAACATCAATAATTTATTGTAGTAGCGAGTTCTATAAACTAAACTGTTGTAATAAGTTAAGCAACTTCAATAATACATAATATGGTAGAATATAGGTATAGGTAATCACACAGTCGGTATTTACACAAATGCATTGATTTGTTGTATAATACCGTTATATTTCCCTGAGGTTTTCAGGTCTCAATTTTCAACAAGATTTCATTTCAAAAAGGTTAACTATGGCATTTAATTTTCTTGATAACCCAACTAAAGAGCAATACAAAAAATTGCTTTTAGTGAATCAAGAATTAGTCATGGAAAATCACGAACTAAAAAAACAAATCCAACAACTAACCACAGAAAATCAACAGTTACGCCAAACTATGGAGGAGCGTGATCTAAATTTTAAAAACTACATTTTGAAATTAACCACTAGCTTAGATGCATCCTCACTAATCATCAAAGAATTACAAGCCAAAATTATTGAATTAGAACGTAAAGTCAACATGAACAGTAATAATAGTAGTATGCCACCATCATCAGATAAGAAGTTTGATAAGAAAATAAAAAAAGATGATGATGACTTAGACGATGATGATAGTAGCGGAAATACTGGCGCCTCAAAAAAGAAAATGAACCTACTTAAAAAATTACAAGTGTTTGCTTGCGATACCACGAAACCTTTAAAATTCACCGCACGCGACACTACGGTATTAGAAACATTATTATTATCGAGAGAATTTCAAATTAATGGAGAATTTGGTACAAAACGCAACATAATAAACAAATTGGCATTGGGTAATTTTGCAGAATGTAGTATGGATGAAATTGAAGCATTGCTAAAAGTTCAAGAGTTTGTCGTTGCTGCTGATTATAAAAGGCGGGGTGGACAATTTGGGCATAAAGGTCATTACTTAGAGCGAATAACAAACCCAGATAAAATAAAATGGCTGGAGCCAAAAGTATGCGGATGTGGTTGCCAAGAATTAATCATTAATAAAGATAACTATGAAGCAAGGCAAGTAATAGACATCATAATTAAGCGACTTGTGACAGAATATAGACTTGTAACTGGTGATTGTTCTGGTTGTGGAGCAAAGGTTAAGGCAACAAGTGACGTACCAAATAATGTATCATACAGTTACACCATTAGATGTTTTGCGGTATATATGTTAGATGCACATTTTATGACTTATGAACGATTAGCCGAATACTTTAGAGACATATTTAATTTGCCAATAAGTGAAGGTTCAATAAATAACTGGCGTAAAGAATTTGCGTCTAATATTGGTGAAGAATATCTGGGTAGAATTAAAGAAGTATTACTCGTTGCCAATTATTTACATGCAGATGAAACGACAATAAATATTGCTGGTGATAAAACATGGGTTCATACTGTATGTAATGAATCTGCAACATTATTACACGCTAGTGCAAAACGTGGAGTAGAAGGCATAATAGCAAGTGGCGTATTAGATAGATATGAAGGGCAATTGGTTGTTGATGGCTGGGCATCATATGGTAGCTTACCTACAATTAAAGGCATTCAAACATGCTTTGCTCATTTATTTCGTTATTTTAAAGATATAAATGAAAATTATAAGCAACAATGGGCCTTAACGATGCTTATATTTTTATCGCAATTTATTGATATGACAAAAAAGCTCAATAACGCAGGAATATCAAGATATAGCATCAAAAATAGAGTTAAATTTTATAAAGAATATGATCATATTTTAAATATTGGGCGTAAAGAATTGAGTTGTGCTGATTTTGAAGATAACCACAAAACATGGCAGTTATTACGACGATTAGAACGAGATAAAGCATTGGTTTTACGATTTCTTGATGATACGTCATTACCATTGACTAATAATATGGCAGAAAGAAGCTTGCGACCATTAAAGGTTCAACAAAAAATTTCTGGATGTATGCTATCAGTAGATAATGCACAAGAAAATTTGAATATCCGTAGTTTTATCGCTACAGTTAAAAAGCAAGGTCAAAATGTATTGGATGCAATGTTAAAAATATTCAAAAATCCTGCAAATTTTGAAATAAAAATTATTGCTCAAATTTAAAAAATATAACAATTTCATGTAACCGACTGTGTGGTTACAGGTATAGTAAAAATATATTTTTAATGTCGGAAAGTAAATGAGTAATCGTTTTATTCAAAAATTAACTATAGAAAATTTTAAATCAATTCGTAAGTTGCAAGATTTTGAATTACGTAATATAAATATTTTGATTGGAGCTAATGGCTCTGGTAAAAGTAATTTTTTAAGTTTTTTTAGTTTAGTGCGCAACTTAATTGAAAAAAACCTTAATGGTTATGTAGCCAAAAAGGGTAAGGCTGATGGCATCTTAACCTTTGGAAGAAAAAATAACGAATACTTATCTGCCGATATTACATTTAAAACGAATTCTTATGGGTTTAAATTACAATCAACCGAGGATAATCGATTTTATTTTGATGATGAATACTCAGTTTATTATAAGGGAGGTAATCGTAATAGTTGGCATGGTGGCGGTATATATAAAGGTTATAATGAATCAGTGTTGGAGGATAAAAAGGCTAATTATATCCACGCAAAATATTTTGCGCATCAATTTAAAAAAATTTTACAATATCATTTTCATGATACTGGAGAAAGCTCACCAATTAAATCAGATTGTGACGTCAACGTTAATCAAAAGTTAGAATTTGATGGCAGTAACATTGCTGCATTTATACGTAGATTATATTTTGATTATCGTGATAGTTATGATTTAATTGTAAATACGATTCGTTTAGTCGTTCCAGATTTCTACGCTTTTGATATTCGAGAGCAAGTAAAATCAGGCGAAATCATATTCCTTGTATTGGGTCAATAAGAATGATAGGCAACCAAAGCATCCTATGTTTTTATCTGATGGTTCTTTAAGATTTATTTGCTTAGCAACAGTATTATTACAACCTTTAGAGCTTATGCCAGATATTATAATTATCGATGAGCCAGAGCTTGGATTACATCCACAAGCGCTATCTATTGTTGCTGATTTGATTGAGCGTGTCTCATTGCAAAAACAATTTGTAATTGCTACGCAGTCAAGTAGTTTGGTAGATATGTTTGAGCCAGAAGATATTATCGTTGTAGATAAAAATCTAGATGGAACCAGTTTATTTAAACGTCAAAATAGAAAAGATTTAACAGCTTGGCTCAATGACTACAATATGTCGGATTTGTGGAATATGAATCTAATTGGAGGACGACCATAATGGCTCATTTATACATAATTTGTGAAGGTGATAGTGAGCAAATATTTGTAGATAGAGTGATTGCACCGTACTTATATGCAAATGGTTGTAAAATGGTAATTGTAGCGCCGATTTTAAAAGACCCTAAAGCCAAAAATCAAAGCCATAAGGGTGGTAGAGTTACATTTGCAAGAATAGAAAACTACGTTAAGCAATTTCTACAACAACAATCTGATTGCATTATTACTACATTTATTGATTTTTATGCATTAGGCAGTGATTTTCCTAATTACAATGATGCACAAAAAATTCAAGATCTTTATGCACGAGTTCAATTAATAGAAAGTGCTGTTAGTGATAAAATAAATAATAATAAAGTAATACCATACTTACAAGTTCATGAGTTTGAGATGTTTTATTTTGCTGATGCGGATAACTTTATTCAAACAGACACACTATTACATAAAATTCAAAAAAATATATCTGAGGTTAATAAGGATTATGTAAATCCAGAGGAAATAAATAACTCTCCGAATAAAGCTCCATCTAAGCGTATTGAGTGCTTTTTTAACTTAATAATTAAATTAAAGTATAGAAAAACACATTATGTGGGATTATATGCACAGAAATGTGAGATTAATATTTTATTATCAAAGTGTCAGCATTTTCG
>CAITEL010000192.1 GCA_903891375.1 uncultured Neisseriaceae bacterium | reverse complement strand
TGCCACAATCACAGTTTCTAAATCTCTTTCAGTTGCATTTTTATTAGTAATATGCGTCAAAAAAGATTTTCTTGAATGCCCTAGCAATAATTCACATGGAAGAGCATATAATTCAGCAAAATTACGTAAAATATACCATGCTTGTGACTGCGTATTACCAAAACCGATACCTGGATCCAATATAATATTATCTAATGCTATACCAAAATCAGAAAATTGCTCCATTTTTGTTAGCATCCATTCTTTAATTACAGTAAGGGGATTCTTATCCACTGCTATTGTAATATTTTTATTTGCTGGTAATGTTAAATTATGCATCGCTATATATTTTTTATCATTAGTAACTAGTTGTTTAACCGTTATTAATGGAATATTCCCTGATACGTCATTTATTACATCAATGTCTTTATCTATCAACCATTTTATTGTTTCATTATGATAGGTATCTATACTGATTTTCACATGGTAAGTATTTTTTAACACACACAACTCAGGTAAAATAACCTTTAATTTAGTTATTTCTTCATCTGCTGACATCGGCTTTGAGTTTGGGTTAGTTGATTCTACCCCAATATCCAATACACAAGCGCCGTAATTAATTTGCTTTATCGCATTATCACATAAAGCATCAATGTGTTGAAATTTACCACCATCAGAAAAAGAATCTAGGGTATAATTTAATATAGCGTATATTTCTGTTAAATAATCAAATTTACGAGTAATAGTCATGCCATTAAAATTAAATATGCGTCCATTATTACCCAACGTTGTATTACTTTCAAAAGCAATAAAATCTATGGTTTGAGTAACCTCACTCATTGCCCATTTATATATATATATTTGTGCCTCTTCAGTGCTTTGAATCTGTTTGGTTGTTGCGGTATTATCTTGGCTATAGCATGGGATTAAGCCTAAATTTGCATTAAAATTTAATGAAGTGGTATCACCTAGTAATATATATAGGTGACCACACGCCTCATACAATGAGGATGTCTTGATATAATTATGCCTACGGAGTAACTGCCTTAAATGAGATTTATCTATTATTTTAAATAAACTATATTCCACCTTTATAATACTCCGTTTTTGCAATAATACTATAGTTTACTCTAGGTAACTCTGCGCAAAGTTGCTTTACTGTTTTTTGTAAAATTGGATGCACCCAGTCTGGCGCTATATCAACTAAAGGCACTAACACAAAATCCCTATTATGCATATCTTTATGTGGAATTTGTAAAAAATTATGCGTGTAAATTAAATTATCGTAAAATATTAAATCTATATCTATAATTCGTGGTCCGTTAATTTGCACCTCATCCTTACCCATTAGCTTTTCTATTGATTTAATTTTACCCAATAATTGTTCTGGTTTTAGTTGCGTAAAACCTGTAATTACTGAATTAATAAAATTGTTTTGTACAACACCACCTACTGGTTTCGTTTCGTAGAAATCAGCAATTTTAATTTCTTCTATATATTCCCCCAAAATTTCTATTGCTGTGATTAATTGTTGTTGGGGTAAGTATACATGATTAGAACCTAATGCCAACGCTACTTTAAATTTTCTGAGTTGCATGTTGCTAACTTTGATTTCTTGTGCACGTAAACCTGATAACGCAGTTTTTACTAAATCCACTTGCACTTGACTTATTAAGGTAAATTTTTCTAAAATACTGCTTGCAATATATTGCCCAAGACTTTCCAATAAATTATATTTAGGTTTAGGCAACAATTCACGCACATATTCAATAAGTTCATCATAATTAACTGTAGTCTCTAGTTTGTCTTTATTCAACCAATTATAAGTATATAATTTACATTCTATATCAACAACTACCTGTTGTGACTGTGTCTTTTCATGTGTATAACAACCAATTATTATTTTTTCTTCTATACCACTAATTTTTATTTTCATTATTTTCTAAAACTTTCATAGCTAGTTGCAAATCTTTCCATGCATACTTTTTCGCATCTGTATTTCGCAATAAATATGCTGGATCATAGGTTACAATAACTGGGATTTCTTTAAATGAATAGACTTTGCCTCGAAGATTATTTATTGCCAAATTAGTCTTTAAAATAGTTGTACTAGCAAACATCCCTAAAGTTACAATAATTTGTGGTTTAACTAATTCTATTTGACTTAATAAATAACCTCTACATGTCTCAATTTCAGAACTCTCTGGATTGCGATTAACTGGTGGCTTACATTTTACCACATGACATATATATGCATCCGTGTCTATGTTTAAATTCATCGCTGCAATCATTTTATTTAATAGCTCCCCAGCCTCACCACTAAAAGCTATACCAGATTGGTTCTCACTCTCACTAGGTGCCTCACCAATAAACATCCATTTAGCGTTTCTGTTACCACGCTCAATTACCGCATGTTTACGCCCATCACTAAGTGGACATTTTGTGCATTCACTAACATTTTTGATTAAGATATCCCAATTCGTAATTGGATAGTCTATCTTTATATTAAGCGCATCATTATTTAAAATTGCAGGTACTTCACGTTTTTTTTCAAATATTGATGGTTCTGGTATACGAGTTTGTGCTTGATGAATTTGCGCTTGAGTTTTATCCGTTATTAAAATAGCCACTGGTTCTCGCATTTTATCTCCATTAGGTATATTCTGTTTCACTATTAGAACTGGGTTTATTTTTTGTATTTTTTCATTATCAACTAACCATAACTGATTATATAATAATTTAAAACTTGTGTTTGGTTTCATAAATTATACTATTTTAAAAAACAAAGCATTGTAATTGCATCATATTGCCAATTATCAACTGTGTAGTAATTATTGC
>CAITEL010000191.1 GCA_903891375.1 uncultured Neisseriaceae bacterium | reverse complement strand
TCCAAAACTTAACATCTGATCTATTTCTCTTTTTTGTATATCAGAAACTAATTTCTTATCCTGTTCTACTAATTTTTTTTGTTTCACAATAAGGAAATCTAACTCTTGATTCAATACTCTTTGCTTTTCATAAATTCGCTTGAGTTTTTCTTTTCTTCCTTGTGTATCACCTCTAGATTTTAATTGAGTTGTATTTAACTCTAATATCTCATTACTCAATTTTGTATTAATGAAGCTCTTATCTGCAATATCATTATCAATAACCTCTAGCTTCGTGCGTAATAGTAACAATTCTTGCTCTTTATCTGTTTCTTGAAAGTTTGATTTTTCAACTAATCCAGCTGAATTACCCGAAGTTAAAGTCTCTGGCTCAACTTTTATATTCACATTAGGTTTCTTACCCGTATCTAATTGTGTCACACCAGAGCATGATGGAGATTCATTTAAATAGTTTAATTCGTCTACATTTACTCGATATGGTTCTACATGTACAGACCATTTAGATATATATACATCATCTGGAATCCGGTACGCAGAAAATCTTACATTATCTCGTTCATCTACTGGTATAGCGCGAACTAAATCTGCGTGAGCTGGAGACAATGCCGCCACCTCTTCTGAAGACATTGCATATACCTCAGAGACATTACGCCCATACTGATTTTCCGCTAAACGTTCTAACTGCTCTGGTTCATTAATCAATACCCCAGATATATGCCTATCCTGAATTCCTATGCCACTATTAGTTGAATGGTCTGCTGGTGTGACTATAGTATCTTCCTGCACCCAAATAATCCTATTACCAGGATATGGAAACGTGTTAAATGTGGTTACTGTACCAACCCGTCTAACTTCTTGTGTACCAGCGATTGTTGATGTCGGTGGAATTATTGATTCAGTTACCTCAGATACTATTTGATTTACAACCACCATAGCCTCTTCATACACCTGTGTACTTGGTAACGGTTGATTTATACCACCTCCTAAATATTTAGGGTGAAGGAGTCTAGGATTTTTATCTGCAGAGGTAAGCACAGTTGATGTATGATGCAAAACCCTATCTGTGATAGAATGCTCATTCTCCAGAGGTGCTAATCCATGTCCACCAACACCTAATAAGCGTTCAATATTTACTGGCAATGCACTTTTTTGTTGCTTAGATATATTAGTTTCAGTCGCAAATAATTCTTGTTGATTTAAAATATCTAATATAGAAGATTGCTGTTGTGCAGATGAACTCGCTGAAGAAGAACCTGACGGTTGTGACGATTGCCCCAAAGCATGATTATCTGTTATTTCTTCATCAGGTTTAGTGTTGGGTAACATTCTAATTTCACGCTCTATCGCCCCAATACTGTTTATTATTTCGCCTCTATGAGACTCCAAGCAATTTAACGAGTTTTGTTCTTGCTCAAGTTGAAAAACTGTTACCCCTAACAGAAAGACGTTAGTTTCAGCATGTATTGTACTTTCTTGAATTTCTTCTCTTAATTGATTATATGCTTCGTGGTTAGCATTCATTTGATCAATGACTTCATTAAACCTATCAAGTAACGCTATACGCGCATCACTAGAATAATGACTTATATTCTCTAATTCATTCATTGTCTCATTTATTGTTGACTCTGGAATTTGAAAATCTTCAGCATACATATACGATTGCAATTGTTGTTCTGGAGATGATTCTACCATCCGCCAAGGAGCACTTTTTGCTTTATCTAAACATTGATAAAAATGATTCGCTGCTAAGTGTGATTGTTTTAAAAATAAAATAATTTGCCTAATAACAAAAGTATTATACTCTTGATTCTGCGTTGGATTTAATAATAATGACAGTGTCAAAATTTTATAGACATCGCCATTACTACTTTCATTTATTTCAATTTGTTCCACGATTGATTTGATATATTCTATCGTAACCCTAAATTTCCATTCTACTCGTTGGTTTGGTTGCATTTGTTCATATTCTACTCTAATTTCCTGTGATGATTTATTCATATTACTAACTGCAGTCTCAAGTAAATTTTTATTAGTTGCCAACTCATAAAACTCTGAACGAATATTAAACAAATTAAATTGAGAATTTATCTGTTGTGGTACTTCTAATATTGTAGCGGTTGGTGTTATTCCAGCCTCAATATTTCTACGATTATATTCTAAAGCTTTATTCCGCTTATTGCCTCCTATAGAATTATCTCGTGCAATTTGCTCACTCACATAACATAAGCAAGACATACTCTCATCTTCATACTCTCGTCTAGAATAGTTTTCAAACCTTTTCAATATAAATGGTTTAATTTTATTAGTGATGCCTAACGGTATATACTTTACTTGATATACTAAAAAACTTAGTGCTGTCATTATTTTTATTCGACTAGCACGTGTTTTATATATATCATGCACACTATCCCCATCAGTTACAAACGCATTCATCATTGTTAATATATTGGCATTAGCAGCACCAATTGTTGAGAGCATGCTTACATTTAATATCTTAGCAAATGATTCAAATTGCCCATAATTATCCATCTCTAACATGAGAGTTTGGATAAAATTACTTATTTTTGAGTTTTTCTTAGGAATTCCTGATTGAATAGCATTAATGATTCTAATACATCCAGAAAATACATTTGCCAGTGAATCATAGTCGTAGAGTCTGCTATACTCACCATTTAAATATGATTGAATTTGATCAATGATTAATTCTTTATAATTATTCACTATATAATCTAAAACCGTATCATGATGATGTGTTTGTAAAAGTTTTGTAAGAAAATTGTAACTCACTAATGTACCATGGGCAGTCGCAAGTAAATAGCTTTTATTTCTATCAAAGAATTGAATTTTATCTAATAATGATATTTCATTATTACTGATATAACAATCCAAAATATCTTCAATAATTGCAACACCTTCATTAATCAAAAATTTATTATGAATTAGTTGGTTACTCACAAGATCAGACATATTACCCAGTCTAATTGCCTGTGGTACTTCAAATGAACAACCTAAAGCTAGCAAAAAATTAGCACTGTAATTTGGCATATCTCGAAGATTGGTAAACACGGCTGACTGTGCTTTAGCAATCGATTCTGCTAATCCTCCATCAATGTCATGCATTACATTATTATCCTCGACCTCATCATTGGCGCTGGTTAATATCCCGTACTCAGTCATTTCATCATTTTTAAAATTCCCCACATATACATCACCGTTAGCAAAAGTTAATGTCCCATGCCCTGTCATTGAGCCATCTATAAAATCACCCCTATATACATCACCGTTAGAAAATGTTAATGTACCATACCCTGTCATGGCACCACATATAAAATTACCTTCATAGTCTTTATATTTCTCATCATTAAAAAATATTATTTTACCGATTCCTGTTAATTCGCCATCTAAAAATGTACCTTCATGTATATCACCATTATAACATGTTAATTTACCCTTTCCTGTCAGTTTACCATTTTTAACCTCACCTTCATATATATCACCATTGATAGCGATTAATCTGCCTGTTCCTGTCATTGTGTCACTGATAAAACCACCCACATATTCGGTATATTTACTACCAGATGCAAATGTGAATTTTCCTTCTCCATCCATTAGACTGTGTTTCAACTCAC
This sequence comes from uncultured Neisseriaceae bacterium, assembly GCA_903891375.1. GTDB lineage: Bacteria > Pseudomonadota > Gammaproteobacteria > Burkholderiales > UBA11063 > Aquella. The sequence continues at coordinate 447 of CAITEL010000191.1, read as the reverse complement.
CAACATATATAGAACCATCATTAAACCTATACTCCCCCAATCCTGTCAATTGACCATCTATAAAACCACCTTGATATCTACCACCTCCCACATAAATTTTTCCTTGCCCTTGTTGTTTTGGCCTACGCAATTGATAAGTTGACTCGGTTAGATCATAATATCTACCAGACTCTTTTATACTACTATAACCATGTTGGCGAATATATTGTGTAACCCGTTGAATAAAATTAGAAATGCTCCTATTTAACTCTTCACCTTGTATTCCTTCCTTAATAACACAACTAATTAACAAATTAGGCTTATTTGAGTCAAAAAACTCTATTTTAACCACATTTATGTTACTTGCATCAGTTTTTGGTGCAATGGCCGAAAATTTTATGCATACTGCGTGACCAGAGGTATCAGATACTAAACATAGTGGAATATCATAAATATTGTTTAATTGGT
>CAITEL010000190.1 GCA_903891375.1 uncultured Neisseriaceae bacterium | reverse complement strand
CCAGTAGGAAGAGCTAATATGAAAGGTTTGGTTTTACTCGGTTTAAAACTGATTAGTTCTTTACATAAATAATACGCTGCCCACTTACCTACACCATGCTTTGATATCAATAAGCGCATAGTACTCCAATCGTTATAAAAAAATTACGCTAGTAATTCTACACTGAAATTACTAGCGCATGTAGGTGCAGTGCAATATAAAATTTAGCAATGCAGTACCCAATTCGTCCAAGTACTACAATCGTTAGTAAAATATATGGGTGGAGAGGGGGGTGTGGTTACCTTTAACTAAAGGCTAAGCTATAGAATATTAAGAACAACACCTGTACTGCTGTTACAGTCAAACCATTTATTACCATAGCTTTTAGATTTGAACTCTCAGCAAACCCCATAGCTGCAAACATATTTGCCCCAGGATAGGCAAAATTAGTTATTCTTGTGGCAAGTAGTATACTAAAAGCAAATGTAGTCATTGGTAATTGCATAACTAATGCGCTTGGGGAAAATGTAGTATACAGCATTTTAATCACTGCGGCAGATGCCGCAGGCATACCAAAAGCTCCCGTCAATCCTGTTAGTATATTTAACATTGGTTTACCACCAAACGCCTCTAAAGGAATAAACAATTGCATTAATGCCTTAAACCCACCAGCACTTTGAACTAAATTTAAAAACGGATCCAATAAAATAAATATAATAAATAAATGAAAGTTTTTTTGCATACCAGAAATTATTAGCTCAAATATTTTTTTTAAACTCATACCTCCAATTAAACCCGTGGCAATAGCTAAAAACAACATGACAAATATTACATACGAAGTTTTAGCATGTGTCATCAACCCATACACTATACAGGCAAGAAAACCTAAAAGAAAAAATACCGTAGTAATGCTTTGTCGCAGTGTTGGAAGAAATTGTTGGGCATTTGATTTATAGTTAAATAACTCATCTTTATAGGTTTTTTGTAGTCTATTCGCTGTAACCCATGTGGTTATCATGGTTACCAGTGAAATTGGAATAGCAACAAATAATATCAAATGTAGATATGCTAACCCTGTAACTCCCAAAATTGCCACCATTGGTGGAGTAAATGGCCCAAGAATTAAGGCCTCCTCCCCACTTGCTTGCATTAATACCGCTAAAGTTGGACGGGATAATTTTACATCACTGGCTATTGGTCTTAAAATTGGGGCAATTATTGCAATACCTCCAGCTAACGTACCTAATACCGCTACAATTACCATAGATGATACTATTGTACCAACTTTGACCCTAAATTGCGTATTTATACCGATACCATAGACAATTTTATGCACTAATGTATGACTAACTTTTGTTTCGCTTAATACCTCACCTAAACCACGCCCCAACATGATTATAAAACCAACTAAGGCTAAAAATGAACTTAGGGAACTCTCAATACTCTTGCCCATCTCTATTGGATTTGACTTATTAAATATAAACCCTAAACCAACGCCGATGGCTGTTGCAATTAATGGGTCAACACTTCTAAATACTAAAATCGTATACACAATAATTATACCTAAGCTACCTAATGCCCACCAAAAAGCCAAATCATAATTCATTAAGTTTCCAATCTGTTTAAGTTAAGGGGAATTGAGAAAAATGTACGCTGCTTAATGAAGTATTATATAATAGATACATATGAATTTGTGAAGGTTTTTTATGTGGTTTTGGTATGCTATCAGTGCGTCAATTCTTTGGGGGATAGGTTACGTTATAAATCAGTTACTTATGCGCAATTTTTCTGCAATTGAGATTTTACTTTTTGAATCTTTTATTATATTATTGATTTTTATCCCTTATTTTATTTTTACTGGACAATTAAAACCTACACTAATAAAACTACTTGATTGGAAAATAGTTCTTCTAATACTTGCTGGTTCTTTTATCTATATCTGTGCTGCAATTTTTATTCTAAAAAGTATTGGCTCAAGTAATGCAACATTAGCTGCTATAATAGAAGCATCATACCCTATTTTTACCATGTTTTTTGCTTATATTTTAATTGGTGAAGTACAATTTACCATCTCTACAATAATTGGCTGTTTATTGATTATTAGCGGATTAGTTGTTGTACACGCTGGACATTAATACATTCATATAAGTATCTAGACACATGTTATCCGGTATTTTATTTAAGGATATTTATGTCATTTAAATTTAATAAGGGCAATGGCTGAGATGACAAATGTCCGAAAATTTTTGGTCTTGGTACTTACTTAGAGTAAATATCACTAGGAGAATACTAATGAGCACTACAGATTTTAGAGTTGAAAGCGATAGTATGGGGCAAGTAAATGTACCTAGCTCAAAACTATGGGGAGCACAAACACAGCGGTCAATTGAATATTTCTCTATAGGTCAAGAATTAATGCCTATTGAAGTTATCCACGCCCTAGCTACTATTAAAAAAGCCGCTGCTATCACCAACAACCAGTTAGGTTATTTAGATGATACAAAAAAACAATTAATTGTAGATGCTTGTGATGCCGTATTATCAGGTACGCATGATGATGAGTTCCCACTACACGTATGGATGACAGGTAGTGGCACTCAGTCAAATATGAATGTAAATGAAGTAATTTCTAATATCGCCAATCAAACAGCTGGCTCTACTTTGGGTAGTAAAATACCGATTCACCCCAATGACCATGTAAATATGTCACAGTCATCCAATGATACATTCCCGACAGCGATGCATATAGCAACCGCCATTGCCATAACATATAATTTATTACCTGCGATTAAATATCTACATAATGAGTTATTAAAAAAAGTATCAGCATGGGCAAATATTGTAAAAATAGGTCGCACGCATATGCAAGACGCAGTACCTATTACTTTAGGGCAAGAGTTCTCTGGGTAGGCAATAATGGTTGAACAAAATATGCATTTCATAGAAAACACGTTATCTGGAGTATGTGAACTGGCTGCTGGTGGTACTGCTGTTGGGACTGGATTAAATGCACCTGAGGGATACGCCACTAAAATTGCAGAAAATATCGCATTACTAACTAAATTACCATTTGTATCGGCAAAAAATAAATTTGCACTACAAGGCTCCCATGATGTTTTAGTGAGAGTTAGTGGGTGTTTAAAAGCATTGGCATGTGCATTATTTAAAATCGCAAATGATATAAGGCTTTTAAGTTGTGGCCCACGTGCTGGTTTTCATGAATTGAAAATTCCAGAAAATGAACCTGGCTCATCTATTATGCCAGGTAAAGTAAACCCAACTCAATGTGAAGCTCTAACTATGGTAGCAATTCAGGTAATTGCCAATGATGTTGCTGTCACCATGGGCAACTCTAGCGGCATGTTAGAAATGAATGTTTATAAACCGCTAATTATACATAATATTTTACAATCAACTATGATTTTAACCGATTCAATTACTAACTTTACTAAGTTTTTATTAATTGGTACTAAACCTAATACCACACAAATCGATAAATTCTTAAATGAATCATTAATGCTGGTAACTGCATTAAGTCCTGTGATTGGTTACGATAAAGCATCACAGTTAGCTCACTATGCTGATGATAATAATTGCACCTTAAAAGAAGCAAATAATATTTTAAAGTTCGTCTCTGAAGTTGAATTTAACCAGATAATTGATCCATATAAGATGACAATGACGGGTAACTAGTCACTTGCCTCAATTCTATACTTATTTATAAATTCCTCTGTATAAATTATTTGTGACATTTAGGTCGTCCAGTCTTTTTACCATTACCTAAATCGTCTTCATCAAATTTTGTAGGTATTGTTTTTGTTAACATTATATAAACTCATATAAAATATTTATACAATATTATACCATTTTGCATAATTTAATGCAAAGCAATTCAAAAAACTAAAACCGAGATGGATTACACCTCGGTTTTAGTTGAGCTATTATTTGAACGTATTTACTGTCATTGTTTTATTCCATTTACAAATGTTGGTGCATTTCCTGACATAATCGCTGGTGCATCACCAATACCGCTTGGATCAACCCAAGCCGCACCAGTTAAATCTAGTGATAACGCTGATGCTGCAGTCAAACCCCCACTTAAAGCAGAGCAACTATTTAATGGAAGCACATTCATAGATTGCCCCACTTGTAACCACCTCACCCAATATGAGTTACCACTATTATCAGTTAATTGTGATTTATCTGGTATACTGTATGATGGAACCCAAATGTTAAAACCGCCATTATTACAACTAACTGCATTACCTTCCTCATCAATACAAGAACCAGGTATGCCTTGTAAATTACCAAAACCCATGTATTGCAAGAACACTTTACCTCCAGACGGATTAATATAGTTTAATTGTAATGGAGCATCAAAGGATTGTAACTGACCATTAATCCTAATCGACACAAATCTATTCCAAGGATTTGAACTACCACTCGCACTATAGCTATAATACGAAGTTATGTTACTATTTGGATTAAAAATATTAAAACTATGTGGTAAGCCATCTGGACTAGCAGATGTTAATGCAGTTATCTGACTAGAAGTTAGTAATGGGCCTGTAAAAATATTAGCAGGGCTCTCGAGAACTGCAGTACCAAAAACTGGGCTACCTCCATTTTTTGTTAATGTATAATTGACTGGGTCAAAGGTATAAGTTATTGCTGTTACTGTCTTACCGTTACTTGTATATGAAGTATTTCCAGTACCATCCCACTCTGGCATCGCTGTTGTGCCACTAGTGTCTATTGGGCATTGTTGTAAACAATACAAAGTTATTAATGAACCACTACTGCTTGGTTGCACTTGCGAATTAGTCCACACTGCTAAATTAGTTGCATTAGTCGGTACAACTGAGCTACTATCTTGATTATTATAAACTTTCAATTGGGTACTGCCACCACCACCTAGACCATTAATCCACAAAAATATATTTTGTTGACGAAAATTACTACCACAACCTCCTGAAGGACACATTGCAGTTGCATATGCTTCGAGTTGGCTTTGAGTCAATAACACTGGAGTTTGGTTAGTTTGATTACAGCCAGAACTAGGACTACACGACTGCGTACCAATTTTCATAAATCCACCACTGCCACTATTTTGAGTTGTATCCCAAGTTAAAACATCGTTACCACCACTAAAATTAGTTGATACATTAAAACTTGTGCCAGCTAATTGGCTTAAGGTTAGGTTCTTAATATTCATTTGTTGCATTCTACCATTACGTACAAATAATGTTCCTGCTGTCTGGGTATTATCCGAATTAATTTTTGTTATTGCATCCCCATGAGTTGGAGTGACACCTGGAGGCAACGTTAAGCCATAATAACTCATCCATGATTGCATTCCATTATATTTAACTGGATAACCAGAGTTTAAGCTCACAGCATTACCACTATTATCATATACACCATAACTATTAACTAGATTATTAAAGCTGGTTTTAGAATAGCATAAAGAACTACTACCATGTTGCACTTCGGCTAGATTCTCATTGTAGGCAACCGTGTATTGATTGGGCACATTATTACTATTTCCACCACCATTACCACCGCCACCAAAATTATTCAACTCATATGCATTCGCATAGCCAGAAGTTCCACTATTACTAACTAAGGTAACCGCATTCTTATTACCTTGTTCAGTTTGATAGAATGTTAGAGTAGAGGTTCCGCCACTATTAGCTACCGATTTGATATAACCAGACATAGCAATTGTGCCAGATGTTACGCCATCTACAACTGGATACCCTGCAAAATTAAAGTTAAAGACTCCGTAAGGATTTGTTGTGGTTGGGGAAGACGTAACAACCAATGTGCCTTTAATTAATATTGGGTATGGGCTACCATGTTGGGCTGGCATTTGCGCCCACATCTGTACAATTTCTGGAGTACCAGCTCCTCCTGGTTGTGTTGAATTTACCGCAAATGTCATCAAATTAGGGGCACCAGATACTTGACTAGTACTAGATGTATTACCACCTGAAGTATTACAAGTATTGGTGTCAACCGAAGCTACATAATTCCCTTGACCATTCATCTGATCATACCCAGTTTTACCAATTACACATAATATTTGATTAACTTGTTCTAATGTGTTTTGTGATCTATTCTTTGTATAATACTGAGTCACATCTGTAGTGAATGCCCCACTGACTGGCATATCATACACCACAAACCCCATAGTTAAAACACAAACGATAGTTGTACCCAAAAGTGCACCGTATTTACGTATTCCGTTAAATGCTTTCATTTTATATCTCCCATAAACAGAATAACTCTACATCTTATTAAAAAACATAGATAAACGTGCTATAGAAATTAAAATCATGCTTAATTAGTTGATGGTTGCACAATGCTAACTGCTGATGGTAAACATACTGCACCACTAGTACAAGTAACTGTAGCTGTACTGCTACCACCACCAGTGCTGGTACCACTTGAAGAACCACTGCTACCGCCACCACAACTAAACAAAATGAGAAAAATAGATAATATTGATATGTATTTAAAGGTTTTCATTTTTTGTACCTCTATTTTCTAAAATAATAACGTACTTCAATAGTAATTCTAAACCTAAAAATGTATTTTGTCAAGTAATTTATTTAATATTAAATACCTCTAAAACTACTTAGCAAGCATGGGTTTATTAAATGTTTTTTGAAATCATACACACAAAACTAAGTCTAGTGAATATTGTTGTAGAATTGGAGCAACAGAAAATAATGATTTAATTTTATTAATATTGAAATATAACTTAAGATTTGGAAGATGGTGCCGCGGGCCGGAATCGAACCGGCACGGGAGTATAATATCCCGAGGGATTTTAAATCCCTTGCGTCTACCTGTTTCGCCACCGCGGCATAAAAAGGCACCATTGTGCTTGTGTGGAGGCGGGGGTCGGAATCGAACCGGCGTCTACGGCTTTGCAGGCCGCTGCATAACCACTCTGCTACCCCGCCAATAATTACTACTGGCTAATCTGGAGCGGGAAACGAGACTCGAACTCGCGACCCCAACCTTGGCAAGGTTGTGCTCTACCAACTGAGCTATTCCCGCATATCTTTTTGGTTCTCACTACTAGAACTAATCTTTCTTCATGAGGAGAGCATTATAACCAATATTTAAGCGGTTTGTCAAATCT
>CAITEL010000189.1 GCA_903891375.1 uncultured Neisseriaceae bacterium | reverse complement strand
TAGTGCGATTTTTCGTAAGACAGCACAAAAGCTAGTAAAATTTCATTAATTTTAGTTTGATATTTCTTACTATGACCTTTAAAAAATGAAATCACTCTTTGATCTAGCTTTAAAGTTACAGGGGTTTTTTCTGGTTCTTCTTTTTCTATGATTTTATTTAAAGATTCAAATATCATTTGGTCAGTGATCATTGTGTCTTTGTTTGCTTTTGGATAAAGCCTATGAAAATTTTGAGTGTTTTTTATTTCTGGTATATCAGAAAAATCTATTTCACTATCTGGTAAATTAGCTAATTTTTCTAATTGTTTATTATTCATTTTTCTCATAATATTCATTTCTTTCTTTTTTGTTTGCTTTTCGCACAGAGATTATTCGAAATTTATGATTGCGTTTTGTAAAAACCACTAATACAATAATTGTATTCCTAATTTTAGCAATTAAATGCAACCGAAGTTCATTGTTTATGTTTCTATCAAATTTGATAGTAGCAAATGGGTCATTAAATGCTTCTATTGCCGTTTCAAAGTTAATACTGTGTTTAATTATATTGCTATGATTTTTATTTTCGTCCCATTCAAATTCCATACTGCTTCAAAATCCTTTACCTTATAGCAAGAGTATAACATATTTGATTGTTTTTTATCAATATAAAAATCAATTTATTAATAAAAAAGGCTACATAATCCCATGTAGCCTTTTTTATTGTGAAAGTGCTTACTGTAGTTTAATCTCTACATCAACACCAGCTGGTAAATCCAACTTCATCAATGCATCAATTGTTCTATCAGAAGGTTCAATAATTTCCATCAAACGTAAGTGGGTTCTAATTTCTAATTGGTCACGTGACGTTTTATTAACGTGCGGTGAACGTAGTAAATCATAACGCTCTTTTTTTGTAGGTAATGGGATTGGCCCCTTTACAAACGCACCTGTACGTTTAGCAGTTTCAACAATTTCTTCTGCAGACTTGTCGATTAAAACATAATCGTAACCCTTTAAACGAATACGTATGTTTTGTTTTTGTTTTTGACTCATATAATTACTTTCTTAAGAGTTACGCAAGAACTTTAGATACTACACCAGCACCAACTGTTCTGCCACCCTCACGGATCGCAAAACGTAAGCCTTCTTCCATCGCAATTGGCGCAATTAATTCTACATTAATACGCACGTTATCTCCAGGCATAACCATTTCTACACCTTCTGGTAAACTAACTGCACCTGTCACATCTGTAGTTCTAAAATAGAACTGTGGACGGTAGTTACTAAAAAATGGAGTATGACGTCCACCTTCATCTTTAGATAATACATAGATTTCTGCTTCGAACTTAGTATGCGGTGTAATTGAACCTGGCTTAGCTAATACTTGACCACGCTCTACATCTTCACGTTTTGTTCCACGTAGTAATAAACCTACGTTATCCCCTGCTTGACCTTGATCTAACAGTTTACGGAACATCTCAACACCAGTACAAATTGTCTTAACTGTTGTTTTTAATCCAACGATTTCGATCTCATCACCAACTTTAACGATTCCACGCTCTACACGACCAGTTACCACAGTACCACGACCTGATATTGAGAATACATCCTCAACTGGCATCAAAAATGCACCATCAATCGCACGTTCTGGTTGTGGAATATATGAATCTA
>CAITEL010000188.1 GCA_903891375.1 uncultured Neisseriaceae bacterium | reverse complement strand
CTCAAGATTAGTAAAAAATGTAGGACATAGCTATATAAAATAGCTATGATTATCTGTACAGGGTTTAGTATTGGTGGAAAATTAATTGTATAGATATAAGATATAAATAATATGAGAGTACTTGTAAAGGCACTATATTTGAAAGTGACAATCAATGGTTTTGCATAGATATGGTTAATTTGATTTGAATTGGTTTGTAGAATTAATAGAAACTGTGCAATATTTTCAATTAATAAAAATATGAATGAACTTAAATTATAAATGAATAAATGTGCGTTTAGATTGGTTACAATAAAGTACAAAAACAAAATTATATTGATTAAAAATAAATACCTGCTTGATTTATTTCCATAAATATTTATAAAACAATTTAATATAAGAAATATAGTTGGTAAAAGAAAATTAAATACAAAAATATGTGTTCCAAATATACTCATGGTTTTTGCACCCAAAATTATATTTATGCTTTGTAACAACATGTAAATAAATATAAATAATAGTCGAACACTAAATAGACCTTTTAAATTTTTAGAATAAATCATTATTTAGTACCTGCTTCACAGCAATTCCAATAACCATCACATTATTTGTATTAAATATAACTTGTTTATCTGTTGTAATTATTGTTGCTTTTAGTTCATTGTTTTTATTTTCAAGGACTTTAATAAAAAAATAATGCATGTTTATATCGCGAATTAATATAAATTTTTGGGCGATAATTTTGTTATACGGTTTCATAATAAATGTATTTAGTAAATTTTGGCCAAATTGTTCAATTAAAACATTTATAGCAAAAGCTTTTACATGAACGTGTTCATCACAAAAAATACGCTCATGTTTGGTATCGTGTTCACTTGTATTGAGGTGGTTTTCAATTTCTAAAACGTCTAATAATGGAATATACTGTGGCATTAATGGGTTTTTAAGTAAGTCAGCCACAGTTACTTCAAAAAAACTGGCAATTGGATACAACGCTCTTAAATTTGGAACGTAATTAGCATTCTCATATGTAATTCTACGTAGCGTTTGATACTCTATTTGTATTAATTTTGCTAACTCTGGCAAAGTGGTATCAAGTTGCGCCAATTTTCTTAAAATATTGCTTCTAACATTGTCCAATTCATCATTAGTAATGAAATCATCAAATTCTTTTAAATTCTTTTTAATCATTTTATAAATTTTACTTGACAAAAATTTTATTTAGGTGATACAATCGGTTTTAATATACATAAAAGTATTTTTATAGGCATCTGCACCTATAAATACCATATTTATTATAAGTGTGAATTATATCATAAAAATTGTAACTTAATGCTTAATTAATTTGTGTATACCTGCCCGTGTTAAGTATATTTTACTATGCAATGATTCTTACCTGTATTATCTAAAAATTTATTGGAGGTGAATATGCACAATCTTGAATTCAGGAATTTTAATTTAAATGCTGATGAAGTGAAGCACGTTTCAGCTGATTTATATATTAATGAAAAGTTTGTAATTAATCTATCTGGTGATTTGGATATGATATTGGCATCGGAATATAATGAGCTAGGGATATTAAAATATTTCAAACAAGTTGTATGGTATCATGTACATGGTGTGGCAAGTAATGACAATATTACAGGGGTAAATTAGGGAGTAACTGTTTGTATAGTTTCGTCGCATATAATTATCTTCTTTGCCTAAATTGAT
>CAITEL010000187.1 GCA_903891375.1 uncultured Neisseriaceae bacterium | reverse complement strand
CAATTATTTAAAATTTCAGGAACTACTGAAGCTGTTTTATCACGAGCAATAAAATTACCACGTTCTACAATAAATCGAATTAAAACTGGAATAATTACTGACCCCAAAGCATCTACATTAGAAAAAATTGCTAATTATTTCTGTGTAAGTGTGGATCAATTGTTGGGAAGACACCCGATTTCATCTGTTATGTCCACTCCAATTGTTAAAGTCCCCTTAGTTGAATTATCTAAATTGTATGATATAACAATGAATAGAAATGCAGAGTTTAATCTTGTGGCGCATAATGATTGGGTGAGTCTTGAATATGCTGGCATTTCCGCACATTTATTTGCGTGTAAAGTTATTGGAGAAGCTATGTCGCCTTATTTAGAAGAACAATCTATTCTTATAGTTGACACTTCTAAGATAGCACAAAATCGTAACTTTGTAGCAGTATACTTAAAAGAAAGTGACGAAGTTATAGTACGCACCTTACTCATGGATGGTAAAACACAGATACTACAAGCAATGAACGATATGTTTCCAAATATTAAATTGACAAACAATGATCATATTTTAGGGGTTGTAATTCATGTTAAACAAGATCTTTACACTCAAGGATAATACTAGCTATAAAAACGCAGTTAAAAATTTTTATAACTTTGTTAAACACATGACTAATGAGCATTATACATTAAAACTCAATAACATCACCTATATTAATAATAGTTATAATATTGCTGTGGGGATTAGCAACCAAATTCAGCATACCAATTATAATATTAATCAAGTTTTTTACAATAAAAGCCTGATTGAACTCATGAGCCCAATTGATGCATATCTTTGTGGCGTAGTTTTCAGTTTAGAAAAAAACCTCCTACATTGTACTGAGTTTGATATATTACTTGCATATTTTAAGAATTATAATAACTCTCAAGTGATGGGTAGCTTTATCAATTTAATGAATATTGATTTGTTTAATCAAATAGTTACGGTACAAATTGGTAATATAAAAAAACAAATGAAGTATACCGATTTTATTTGTAACCCGTATTTAATCAATGGACTACAAAGTTATGAGGCCGCACGTTTAGGGGTGATTTCTATGGATTACGCTATAGGTGAAGCATGTCTAAATTAGACAAGACATCTATGTCAAAAGCAGATAAGAAACTAATAATTACAAGTATTATTGGTAGTATGTTAGAATACTTTGATTTTATGACCTTTGTATTTATTGCACCGATTCTTGCGGAATTATTCTTCCCAAAAAATTCATATGTGCTGGGTATTATAGCAACTTATATAACTATTACAATTAGTTATTTCTTTCGTCCTGTCGGTGGAATCATTTTAGGATATTTAGGCGATAAGTATGGTCGATTAATTATATTTTATTTATCGCTACTATTGATGGCAGCACCATCACTAGGTATGGGGTTATTACCAACATTTTCGCAAATAGGCTACACAGCAACAATATTACTAATTATCCTACGAATCTTGCAAGGAATTTCAATTGGTGCAGAAGTTCCTGCCTCAGTTACATATATTGCTGAGAAATATAATCATAAAAATTACTTTTTTTATTGCTCATGGCTAACCTTTGGTTCTAATATTGGCATTGTTTTTGCCTCACAAGTAGTACGTTATTTATCTAATTATACATCTCATTCTTTTATGTACACTTACGGGTGGCGAATTCCATTTTTATCCTCTGGGTTACTTGCTTTAATTGGATTTTATTTGCGTAAGACCGCACGTGAAACTAGTGAGTTTAAAAAAATGCAAACAATGAAAGCGCAAAATTTACTACCAGCCAAAGAATTATGGTACAACAATATTCCTAAAATATTATGCGGAATATCAATCTGCATGATTGTATCTTTATCCACCTCTGTCTTTTTAATCTTTTTGCCAAGCATGTTTGCAAATTTAAGCCCACAAAATCTAAATATAAGCACAAATATTACTTCACTAGGTTCATTAGTACT
>CAITEL010000186.1 GCA_903891375.1 uncultured Neisseriaceae bacterium | reverse complement strand
TCTTGGACCTATAACTATATCAGGATGCCATTTTTTTATTTCTTGAACTGTCGAAAAAATATTTATGGCCGGTTCATTATAAGAAAACACTTTTAATTCATAATCAACCCCCAATTTACTTGCTTCTTTTTGTGCTAAATATAAACCATTCATGTAATATTCTCTGTATTTTTCTGATGTCCATTTCGGAGCTGGATTATCTAACACAGCTACTTTAATCGGGTTAGCAAATACATTATTTATAAATACCACCAAGCAAATTACTAAATATTTCTTAATGCGCATCATTTTCCCCGTCAATTAAACAATAATATAATTCATCAAATTTTATCGCATCGATTAATTTACCTTCAATTGGCAATTTTTTCTCATTTTTAATTATCTCTAGCCTTTGACTTGTCAATGTATCCAATTCATCATAATATAGTTTACAATAATTATCAAAATCCTCATCCATCCAGCATTTCAAAATAAATTCTTGCCCTAGTTGACTGGTTAATAACATGGTGTCCTTTTCAATAAGATAATGCTCAATAATATCATGTGATTTGGCTATAGTTGTATATAATTTTTTAAATGCGCGATTACACAATAATTTATTTTTATACGAATCTTTAGAAATAAAATATCTATCGACAGCAATATCAATTTTTTGTAATAGATTTTTTTCTAAATCATCATCGCCAAAATCAGAAAATCTATCAGATAACGGTAGTTTATCAATAAAAAAATTAATTTTCTTCTCATTCATCGCATTTAATGCCTCAGAATAATCACAGTCTCCAGTTAATAATATTCGCTCAATACAACTATCATTTAATGTTGCACAAATATCAATTCCATTTTGCCCACCTAAATTATGGTCAACGACCACAACTGTGACTTCTTTTGCTTTATTAGTAATCTGTCTTATGTCATTAAAAATGGATAAGTCCACACGCAATGCCTCTCCGTCCATCAAATCTGAAACTTCATTATCCATTGATTCTACTATACAAGGTAAACATTCTTTTATTTGTTTACTTTCAGCCACAAGACTTGTAAACTCATTCAGATTATTCACGAATTTTATATCATGTGCAAATGATTTCACAGTTTCCTGTAATTCAGCTAAAAACTCTACATCATCATCCAAAAACACCACACTAGTTTTATATTTGTGTGTTGGTACTAATTTCTTTTCCATATCGCCCCCACTATAATTCCTAAAATATCATCTTCATTAAGTTGATAGTATTTATCTGAATAAATTAATGACTTCCCCGTCAGTTCTCCACATTCGATAATTACTTTACAAGGGGTTAAGCAATTATTTAATTTAATTATAATCATATCTTCATTAACAACATCTTGCTTACGGATTAATAATAAGCTACCCTTTTTATAATCAAAATAATTTTCACATGTCATTTTTATAACACAATCAATATAACCAAAATACTGATCTAAATTAAGTGTCTCATCAGCATAACTTCCATCCATATTTAATATTTGCATACTTGATTCTATTTTACATACATTCTCACAAAATAATTCGTCCAATGTCATATTAAAATATTCTACTATTGGCAATAAAGTACTAATCGTTGGGTTCTTATTTTGCCCATTTCTAATCTTATTAATAGTTATCTCAGGAATATTAATTTCGAGGCTTAATTTAGCTGTAGTGATACCACGTGACTTCATTACTTTAACTAAGTTCGATGCAAGTCTACTTTGCTCTATCATAATTACTTACCACTCATAATATTAATTATTGCATTAAAAAATACACTCACTAATTACAAATTCCATTTGATGTTGGTGCCTGCCGTACAAAAAATTTTTGAGTATAATGCAAATGATTTGATGCAAATAGGGTTTTCAATGGGATAGATAACTCCCGATACTTGATTTTTTGGTTGCCATTTTTTAGAGTATCAATAGTATCAATTATTCGTAAATTTACAATGGTAGTATTTTTTTGTGTTTGAACCACAAAGCTACTCACCGTACCATACACGCTATCAGTTTTAATTGTTGGATTAATTTTGTTTAGTTTTTGTAGATTAGAACGAAAAATACTAGTTGTTTCACACCAGTTTTTATCGTCTGGATTTGTTATATTTGATGAGGTATCGAGATACCAATTAAGTGCATTAGTATAATCACCTTTACTATTATGTATATACGTAGTTATTTTATTTAAACGATTAGTTGACCCAATTTGTAAGTTTTTATTTTCCTGTAATGCATTTAAACTCTCAAACTCTGGACTTAAATAGTGATTCGTATGCGCAAAATATCCCGCATTTTTATTAATTATTTTGTATGTGAACTGCCGCTTAGTATCTTTGTCGGACAATCCATAAGCAACTTCAACAGTTAAAATACTGTTGCTATCCGCAATCTGATAAAAATTAGGTGCTGCAGTGCTAAAAATATCATTAACATATGGGATTATTTCTTTTACACTGGCAAAATTTTGTAGTACTCCATATAAAATCATCCCCTCTGAGTTACCAATATACGGCTGAATATATTTACGGCTAGTATTAGCATCTGTTGCATATAATGGATCTTCTTCTATTGCAGTTAGGCCAAAAACATTAACCCCCATCTTAACATCGCTATTTGCCATTAACGCATAAAATGTATTTTTATGTTGATATGGATTAGCATACCATGCTGCAAACTGTTTTAATGGTTGCATCAGTACAAAATCTTGTTTTCCGTAGATGTAATCACGATTTTTACCAATGATAATTCCATCTTTAGTTATTACACC
>CAITEL010000185.1 GCA_903891375.1 uncultured Neisseriaceae bacterium | reverse complement strand
TAATCATAACTTTGTTGAATTTATAAAAGAAAAAAAAATTACGGTATTATTTTTAACTACTGCTTTATTTAATACTTTACTTTTACAAGATAATGCAATATTTTATAATATAAAATACGTTCTTTTTGGCGGTGAAAAAGTAGATAGTCAATTAGTATTAAAATTAATAAACTCGAATAATAAACCTTTACATTTAATTCATGTATATGGTCCAACAGAAAACACTACTTTTAGTTGTGCTTTAACTATAACAAATAAATATTTATATAATAACTGTACAATACCGATTGGACGTAGCTTTAATAATAGACACGCTTATATTCTCAATTCAAATAAATCTATTATGCCAATTGGAGCTATAGGTACTTTGTTTGTTGGCGGTGCAGGATTAACACGTGGATACTTCAATAATAACGCACTGAACAAAAATAAATTTAATATTGTATCATTAAAAAATAGTGATAATAACAATATAACACTCAAACTTTATAATACTGGTGATTTATGTCGATTACTTCCTGATGGTAATTTTGAGTTTATTGGTAGAAATGATTCACAAATAAAGTTTAATGGCTATCGTATTGAATTATCTGAAATAGAACAGAGTTTATTACACATACAAGAAATAAAACAAGCAATTGTGCTTCTAAAAAATATCAATAATATTACATCTTTAGTTGCATATTATGTTGCAGATAGGGTATTAACTCATGAATTTCTTCTGCCACAGTTACGCCAAAATTTACCTGAATATATGCTACCCCAGATATTCATTCTTCTAACTAAAATACCATTAACTCTCAATGGTAAAATAGACAAATTAGCATTACCATTGCCAGAGTTAGAGTCAAATAAAAATTGTCATTATGTTGTGCCACAAAATAAAATAGAGCAAATTGTTTGCGAAGAATTTGCTAATGTATTGACTATTTCTCTGTCGCAAATCAGTTCTAATGCTGATTTCTTTGCCTTAGGTGGTAATAGTATTTTAGTCATTAGTTTAGTTAATAAGTTGCAACAACGTGATTTAAAAATTAATATTAATGATATATTTAAATTGCGTACACCACAAAAAATTGCGACAGTAATTGAAGTTAGCCATAATTATTTGCAACAACAACTAGAAAATATTAAAGCAGTTTATCAAAAAATAGCGCAACCGAGTAAAGTTGGCGTTGAGGCAATAGAAACAAAAAAACAGCAATATTTACAAGAATGTCAAAATTTAATAGTTATACCTTGTATTAAACCGATACAAAATATACTGCTAACAGGTGCTACTGGGTTTTTGGGGTGTAATATTTTATATCAATTATTAACTACCACAAAATATCATATTTTTTTATTAGTTCGTGCAGAATCGCAAACAGTAGCTTATCAACGCTTACAGGCAAAATTTCAATTTTATTTTGCGTGTAATTTAGATGATTTTGCTACTCAAATTACCGTATTAAATTCTGATATAAGCCTAGACAAATTAAATCTTGATGATACGCAATATAACGATTTAATTTTACAGGTTGATAGTATAATTCATTGCGCCGCACTGACACGGCACTATGGCGATTTTGATATGTTTTATCAGGCTAATATTCAAGCAACCATCAATTTACTTGAGTTATGTAAATGTACTAAACTAAAAGATTTTCATTATATTTCAACTATTGGAGTATTTTATGGAAATATTACAAATTGTAATATGGATAATTTTACCGAAAATTATGATCTTTGTAGTATTCAACACGATAATATATACTGTAAAACTAAATATTTAGCTGAATTAGAAACCATTAAATATCGTGATTTTGGTATTAAAAGTAATATTTATCGTGTTGGAAATATTGCTTTACATTCTACCAACTATTGTACACAAGAAAATATAGAGGATAATGCTTTTTTTACACGTATTAAAACT
>CAITEL010000184.1 GCA_903891375.1 uncultured Neisseriaceae bacterium | reverse complement strand
CGCTCTTCATATGTATATTTTCTATACAGTGATAGACTGTCTAGATGTACACGACCAACAATATCGTAAGTAACAGAAGTTTTTC
The DNA here is from genome assembly GCA_903891375.1 of uncultured Neisseriaceae bacterium. Lineage (GTDB taxonomy): Bacteria > Pseudomonadota > Gammaproteobacteria > Burkholderiales > UBA11063 > Aquella. Next base: position 1,434 of record CAITEL010000184.1, on the reverse strand, counting down.
CGTATTTTTCGTATTCTCTACGTTTTGGAAACTGATTCCAAAGACAAAAACGCCTTGTATCTTCTTTGCTTAAAGTTTTAATTACTCGATTAACTGTATAAGGGATATCAAACCCTTCCGAATTCCATCCACTTAATACGTCAGCATCTTCGATAAGACTCAAAAATGTATCAAGTAACTCGTATTCGGTTTCGAACAATATAGTATTAGGAAAGTCTTTAACTAGTTCCTGTGCTTGTTCCATCGTTAATGTTTTAGGAGGAACAGCTAAACATACTAATGTATCTAGCCATTGTAAATGAACAGCGATTGCTGTAATTGGCATAAATGCATCGTCGGGACTAGCGTAACCGGGTCCGCCGTCTAAATATCTGCATTTTCCTACCGGAACCCATTGCTTTGTTACTTCGTCAAATACTTCGTAATCATCTTTATTTTGTAATTGTCCCAGTTGAAATACTGTTATTTCTTTTTCTTCCGATATTTTTGTCATTTGCTGTATACCTTGATATATATTCAATTTTCCCCCCGTTTTCTAGAATACCGTTGTATCTTTTTAATCGATACTTGATTTGATCATAGCTATATCCTGTAATTTTTTTTACATCATCATAAGACCAAAAAGTAACAACATTTCCATTGTTATCCGTTAATTTATATTGTGATCCTTTTCCTTTTTTAATCGATTCTTTTCTTTTTTCTTGATCACAAGATAATGCAGATTTTTTCATTCTCTCACGCATTTCTGACTCAGAAAGAGATGATAATGTTTTTTTTAAAGTAAAACTGACCGTAACATAATCGTAGTTGTATTTTCCTGCTTTATGATTTTCGATAAATCTTCTTTTTCTGTCCTCACACTGGTTTGGATGATCAATAATGAATTTTTTCCTTGCAATATCGTATGTTCTATTAGTTACTTTATATCCATTTAAATTATTTCTAGTTTTACACATCCACCAAACGGCGTAAATCATTTTTTTCTTAAGTATAGGATGATTTTTATAAATTTTTATTAATAATAAATGACATATAAAGTGTTCTCTAGTAGTTAGAAAAATTAGATTATCTTTAACATTAGTTCCACCACAACTTCGAGGTATAATATGATGCCTCTCTAACCCTGGCTCTTTTTTTCGTTCTCTTGCACGATTAATAATATTGTTATAAATTAATTCATAATTCATTAGATCTCTCCTTTAAATTATTTATTATAATTACTTCAATATCAAAAAATTATTTAGATTTCGGTCGGATCTTTACCATATGTCCGGATGGATATGCATAAGGTTGCATATCTGTCTCAATGTCAAAGAACGCTATATTTAATTTAGGTGGATCTTTGCCTAAGTAATTTTCTTCTAGGCACCGAAATACAGGTTTAATATCACTTTCAAAGAGCTTGTGACCGCTATGGATCCTTTGCTCCTTCAT
>CAITEL010000183.1 GCA_903891375.1 uncultured Neisseriaceae bacterium | reverse complement strand
TGATAAAATTATTTCTAATTTTAAGTTACTGGAGAAAAAAGACTTTATTAGCTACAGTGATGATTTGGAAATGATATTTATTGAACTACCAAAATTTAATAAATCATTGGCAGATTTGGACGGTATACAAGACCAATGGTTATATTTTATAAAAAATGCAGGTAGTCTTGAATATATACCACATGATATGGCTCCTGTAGTTAATTCTGCATTTGAAACTAGCAATACGGCATCGTTAACACCTGAGGAGTTAGAGATTCAATTTAAGAAGAGAGAGTTTATATATATACAAAAAGCATCATTAATGCAGGCGGAACAAAAAGGCGAACTTAGAGGCAAAATCGAGTTAATATTATCTTTATTAAAGAGGGGTATAGATATTAGTGTTATATCTGAATCTTCGGGTTTGTCAATTAATGAATTAAAAAAGTTAACCCAATAACTAATTATCATCAATGTTCATGGTTTATAATCAATGAATAAAGGTAACTACTCAGCGGTAGTGTAATTTTTGGTGGCGCCGTGGTGTATGTGGAAATAGATAAGCCACCAAAATATGCGGATGAGTAGGGATTTAAGCATTCAAGATAATTAGAGAAACATAATCATATAATTGATCTAATGTTGTTTTATAGGTTTCAGCATATGTATTTTCATTAATATATTTTTGTGAGAACTTATGATTTAATTGACTTAATTTGTTAAACGTATAGTCTAAGTATTTACGTAATTTACCAGAAGTGAAATGTTTATAAGCTAGTTCACAACCATATACTATACTTAAAATATCTGCAAAAATCATACGTCGACAACGGGTTTCATCATCAGAGAAAGTTTGTTGTAGTTGTTTAAAAATATCACCCCCTTTCATTGTAAATTCAATTGTATCATTTGATACTGTATTAACACTGCTTTTACCAAAATCAAGTACTTCCATTCCAAGAATTTGTTCATGACTAGTTATTTGTTTAATATCTTTGGCATCATCTTTAGTGATTTTAATTTTAGCATTATTACCATGTAGATCCTTATTTGTAACTAAACCTATTCCCATAAGGTATAGGTCATTAATGAATAGTTTAAGCAATTCACACGCAATCCTTTTTTTAGTGGTGAATTTTATTTCTTTATTTTCTCTAAATATCCTTATTAATGAATTAAACATAACATAGCGGTTCCCATTTTTATCTTCATTCTCAAAATAAAGTACTTTATCTAACTCATTTGCTAGTTTTCCATTTTTTTAAGTTGTGGAGTATTTTTATGATGTTCATCAATTAATTTCCTTATTTGTTCTGCTTCTGCTGCTGGTAAACTTTGCAAGAAAGATTCAGTTACTGGTTTTGGGGTGCTTAGTATATTTTGTAACATAGGTTTATCTTTAATGAACTCGGTTAACTGTAGTTCTTTCTGAGCATCATTTTCTATTGCTTGTTGTGTCTTTAAAAAGACTAAACCATATGGTTTATTTTGTCCTGGTTCAACATTTTTATGTTTACCACCATTTTTTATCATTCCATTTAATGGATTTTCTACTATATTTGTTAAATAATCTTCGAAAATTTGCTGAGAGTTTTGTGTGATTTCGATGCGTAGTTTATTATTCTGTTTTATTAGTTTAGTTTTATATTGGTTGTTGCGATTGTTCGCATCATTTTTTATCTTAAAGGTCGACAACCAATTAGTATATTCATTTTTTTTTAAATCTGAATTATTGGTGGGATTATTATCTTTAAATGCTAATCCTTCTTCTTGTTTAATGAAAGCCAAAATACATATAATATCAAAGGTTGTTGGCATTTCTGTTAATATACGTTTAATGGTTGGGATAAACTCGCCCAATACTTCGTACTCTTCACTATAATTATTGTTATTATTATGTAATTGATTAACTAACTGTACTAAATTTGAAATAGGTAATACATTGTATGTAAAAAATATTTGGATAATTAACTTGAAAAGATCATTAACTTTCATTGTTGCATTGCGTTGTACTATAAATTTAGTACTGTCATTTTTATCCTGAATAAATTTCCATCCATTCATAAATAATGAGAATTTAACAGTTGGCGCAATTTTTTCTTCATTAAACCAAGCGTCCTCAAAATTCGTGTGTTGCATAAACAGTTCATTGATAGGAGTAAAATTATTTAAGTTTGAGCCACAAGCATTATACCCACCTGATTTTTCAGCTATTCTTACACTTTTTTCAGTTAAGTAAATGTTACTTAGGTCTTGACCAATTAAATTAGCATCTGCAATTAATGTTTTGGACATTGCATTAGCTCGTGGCCTTATTATGGCTGAATTATTGTTATCACTCATGTTAAAAGATTGGCTGGAGTTAGATTTTTGATTAGATTTATTAGTATTTTGTTCCTGTAATATGGAGTATTCATTCTTTTTCGGTGTGGATTTTGTAGGAGTTAGGTACATGCTATCATTTTCATTTATTATTATATGTTCGTTTT
>CAITEL010000182.1 GCA_903891375.1 uncultured Neisseriaceae bacterium | reverse complement strand
TTCAATTTCTTTTGCAACAGATACGCCATCTTTAGTAATTAATGGTGAACCAAATGAACGTTCTAATATTACATTGCGCCCTTTTGGCCCTAATGTAACTTTTACCGCATCAGCTAATACATTTACACCACGCACCATCTCATCGCGTGCATCTAAGCCAAATTTTACTTCTTTTGCTGCCATTATTATGTAACTCCTAAAACTTTAAATATAAATACTTGATTAAGCAATAATACCGAGAATGTCTTCTTCGCGCATGATAAGGTATTCTTTTCCGTCAATTTTTACTGCTTGACCTGAATATTTACCAAACACTACTTTATCCTTAATTTTTACGTTCATAGCAATTTTCACACCGCTATCTAGAACTTTTCCATCACCAACCGCCACTACAACACCCATATCAGGCTTTTCGGTTGCGCTACCAGGCAATACAATACCTGAAGCAGTTTTTTCCTCAGCTTCAACACGCTCAACAACAACACGGTCTTGTAAAGGTTTAATAGATACTGACATATTGTCCAACTCCTCAAAAATTAAAATTAACGCAAAATTCTTTCAACTAGTAATGCATATAGGGACATGCTTTAATAATTCAAGAGTAATTTTATAAAAAAATTACATACCTAATCTAACATAAAGCGAATAGAAAAAGGATTGTATTTTCTGGCGTCTATACCATTAGGCGATATATATCCCATGATTCACAATAAAATGACTGGGTCAATTATAACAGATAACCACAAACCAGATTCAATTTTTAAATAAAGTGTCGCCAATTAATTATATAAAAAAATTACACACGGGTTCTCTGTATCTGGCAAAATCTAGTACTAAGTAAATTATTTATTGAAAGATTTAATCAATATGCAACACACAACAATCGTATTTAGTCAAAATGGGTTATCTGAATTTCGCTTAAAGAAAATTAAGCAAAAGTTACCACCAGACTCACAAATTAGCACCCATGAATTATATTTTATAAACTCACATAGCCCTTTAAATACTGTCGATATTACAAAATTAGAGAATTTGCTAAACGGTAGAGTAATCAATAATCTGACACTTAACCATAATAATATTTTAGTAATTCCACGTCTAGGGACTGTATCTCCTTTTTCGTCGAAAGCAACTGAAATTGCTCATAGATGTAGTTTAAATAACATAAAACGAATAGAAAAAGGCCTGTATTTTCAGGCATCCATCATATTAGACGCCGTATATCCTATAATTCACGATAAAATGACTGAGTCAATTATCACCGATATTAATTTATTTAATTCAATTTTTAAACAAAACACATCTGACACCTACAAAAACATTGATATTTTAACTTTAGGAAAAACACACCTAAACGAAGTGAATAAAACTATGGGGCTTGCACTCTCTACTGACGAAATAGATTATTTATATGATAACTACAGTAAGATTAAACGAAATCCTACTGATATTGAATTAATGATGTTTGCCCAAGCAAATAGTGAACATTGTCGACATAAAATTTTTAATGCTGATTTTATTATAAATGGCCACAAGCAAGAAAAAACCCTATTCCAAATGATAAAAGACACCTATAAAAAATCGCCACCAAATGTATTAGTTGCATATGATGATAATTCATCCGTAATTATGGGTAAAACTTTTGCCAGATTCTACCCTAACTCTCAAACAAAACAATATAGCTTTGAAGAAGAACAATCACATGTAGTAATGAAAGTTGAAACACATAATCACCCTACGGCTATAGCCCCATTTTCTGGGGCTGCAACAGGTAGTGGTGGCGAAATTAGGGATGAGGGAGCAACTGGACGTGGAGCAAAACCAAAAGCTGGACTTACTGGTTTTAGTGTGTCTAATTTAAATTTTAGCGAAAATAACAATATAGCCAATAAACCACAACACATAAAATCCGCTCTTGAGATAATGCTCGAAGGACCTATTGGTGGAGCAAGTTTTAATAATGAGTTTGGTCGCCCCAACCTCTGTGGGTATTTTAGAACCTTTGAACAACAAGTTGGCTCCACATATTATGGCTACCATAAACCAATAATGATTGCTGGTGGCTACGGAATAATAAATGATAAACATGTACAAAAAAATGAAGTCACGGATGGTGCGTTAATTATACAACTTGGAGGCCCTGGTTTTTTGATAGGCTTAGGCGGTGGTTCTGCATCATCAATGTCTAGTGGAGACAACCTTGAAGATTTAGATTTTAACTCAGTGCAACGGTCTAACCCAGAAATGGAACGACGGTGCCAAGAAGTTATTGATAGTTGCACCCAAATGGGGGAAAAAAACCCTATTATATCGATTCACGATATTGGCGCTGGTGGATTATCTAATGCTGTACCTGAACTAGTACATGGCTCAAACAAAGGTGGTAATTTTAAGTTACGTAGTATCCCTATTTATGACACCAGTATGTCACCATTAGAAATTTGGTGTAATGAATCACAGGAACGTTATGTGCTAGCCATTTTACCTACAAATTTAGCAATTTTTAGTGCAATGTGTAAACGAGAAAATTGTCCTTTTGCCGTACTTGGGTACGCAACTAAAGAGAAACGATTAATTATAACTGATGAGGTGTATAACAATGAACCCATTAATATGAATATTGATGTGCTATTAGGTAAACCGCCGAAAACAATCAAAGACGTAAAATATAACTCAAAATCTGCATCAAAAAATGACTTTATTAATTACTCTTCTGTTAATTTTACAGAGGCTACATATAAAGTTATATCACACCCGAGTGTTGCCAGTAAATCTTTCCTTATTACCATCGGTGATCGCTCCGTAGGTGGATTTACCATACGTGATCAGATGGTGGGTAAATGGCAAATACCTGTTGCCGACTGCGCAATAACTACCTTCGGGCACAAAGAATATGCTGGTGAAGTTGTAAGTATGGGCGAACGAACTCCAGTTGCTACATTAAATGCAAGCGCATCAGGTAGACTCGCTATTGCTGAAGCATTAACTAATATTGCCAGTGCACATATAACTGAACTTAATGATGTTAAATTATCTGCAAACTGGATGGCAAGTTGTGGCAGTGAAAACCAAGACGCACTACTTTTCCAAACAGTAGAAGCAGTTAGCACATTATGTCAAGAATTAAATATTGCCATACCTGTTGGTAAGGATTCATTATCCATGAAAATGCAATGGAATAATGGTACTGAAACTGCACAAGTGGTAAGCCCCATATCGCTAATTATCTCAGCATTTGCAACCACTCCAGATGCACACAATCATGCGACACCTGAACTGATAAATAATACTAATTCATCCATCATCCTAATTAGTTTAAATAATAAAAATAGATTAGGTGCAAGTATTCTACAGCAATGTTACCATAATATTACTGGCGAAACTCCTGATGTTGATTCTGCAGTATCATTACTCCATTTATTCCAACTGATTCAAAAACTACATGCTAAAAAATATATTCTTGCGTATCATGATAAATCTGACGGTGGACTAATCGCCACACTGTGTGTAATGCTGTTTACTAGCCGTATTGGTATTGAATTAGACATTAACACTTCTACTGACTTAAATGAATTTATGTTTAATGAAGAAATTGGTGTAGTATTGCAAATTGACAAGCAACATCTTGAAGCAATCTTGGAAATGATGAATAAATACGGGTTAACGTATACAACACTTGGTACAATTAACCTTACGCATGATAATTTTATTATTAAGCAGAATAATATAGAAGTCTTTAATGAATCACGAATTAGACTACAACAAACATGGGCAGAAATAAGCTATAAAATGCAAAGTTTAAGGGATAACCCACAGTGTGCAGAAAGTGAATACATTAATTCAATCGCTAATGAAAATAAAGGATTATTTGCCAAATTTGACTTTGATTCCAATATTACTCCAGCACCAATGCTTAATTTAACTAAACCTAAAATAGCAATTTTACGTGAGCAAGGTGTTAATGGCCACGTTGAAATGGGTGCAGCGTTTTCTCTAGCAGATTTTGATACGGTTGATGTACATCTAAATGATATTTTAAACAATGATGCCACGTTAAAAGATTTTGTTGGAATTGCTATTGGTGGTGGATTTAGTTACGGTGATGTACTTGGTGCTGGAACAGGCTTTGCAAAAAGCATTTTATTTAACACTAAATTAAAAGATGAGTTTAGCGCATTTTTTGAGCGCAATAATACATTTGGAATTGGTGTATGTAACGGTTGTCAAACCATGTCCCAATTAGCTGATATTATCCCCAGTGCAGAGAACTTCCCTAGATTACAGCGAAACATATCCGAACAATTTGAGGCTCGCATGTGTATGGTTGAAATAACAAAGTCGCCATCTATATTTTTTAAAGATATGATCGGAGCTAAACTCCCTATAGTTGTATCCCATGGGGAAGGATACGTATACTTTAAAGATGCGACAACTATGGAAAAAGCAAATATTGCCATGCGTTACATTGATAGTAATGGTGCACCAACAGAAATGTATCCATTTAACCCTAATGGATCACCTCAAGGAATTACAGCTGTTAGCAATAATGACGGCAGGTTCACCATAATGATGCCTCATCCTGAGCGAATCTTCAGAACTATGATTATGTCATGGCATGACAAAACTTGGGGCCAAATGAGTCCATGGTTTAAGATGTTTTTAAATGCACGAGATTTCGTAAGGTAATATTGTCTTATACAACTCATTTCTAGTTTTCAGTCCTGAAAAAAAGCATAATTCCAAAATTTGAGATATTTTGCATTTTGGTAATAGAACATGTTAAAATTCTTGGTGAATGTCTGAAAATAATGGATTTTATGATGAAAATAACAAATTTTAGACGTGATAATACCTCGAGGTTAGGAACTCGATAAAAAAATAAGTTACTGCAATGATTTTTGTGAGCTAGTGTTTACAAAAATGCCGTGATTAGATTAAATTTTGGAATGTTAAGCTTATGCAATGCGAATTAAAAACACTACCAGTAGGTGAGTCTGATATTGTCTTAATATTAAAAAATAATTTTATTTATGTTGATAAAACAAAATTTGTGTATGAAAGAAAATTTAAGCATGAAAAAAATTGTTGTTGTTACTGGTGCATCATCTGGGATAGGGAATTTTATTGCGAAAAATTATGAATCAAATATAAATTATGAAGTAATTTGTTTGGATATTGTGAAAATGTTGAATAATAATGGTTGTAAAGATGTATCGGTTGATTTAAAAAATGAATATAAAGTTAGAGAAATATTCAAAGAAATTAAACATATTGATTTAGCAGTTAATTGTGCTGGGGTTTCAAGCATTAGAAAGAAATTGATAAATTTTTC
>CAITEL010000181.1 GCA_903891375.1 uncultured Neisseriaceae bacterium | reverse complement strand
TAAAATTTGATAATTTCACCAGTAAATCATCTATTTTCAATGCAATCACGATATTTTACCATTTTTTATCAATAAACTTCAAAATATTTCGTGTCCTACTTTTCGCGCCTATTTTTTATACCAGAAACTAGAAACGAGTTGTAGGCGAAGTGCCTCATTAAATATAAATTTTTCTAATTGCTCTTGGATTTCTTCATTAAAAATATTTAATTGTAAATACTCGCGAATTTGATTTTGATGTTCAGAAATTGTAGGTTGTCTTTTAGTATAATCTGTGATTATATTTTGCTCAATGCCAATTTGCACACTTGCAAAAACTAATATTTCATTTATAATCTCAAATGGTGTTTGTGCAGGGAAAAAATTATGAAGTTTTACAAATATTAGTTGATAAGCAAATCCTAGCTTATTATGATCTCTTCTACATAACATTACTTGTTCAACATCACTCAGTAATAATGTACCTAAAGTAATTAATTGTTTTTGCGAATATATCTGTGGCTCTGTCATGAGCGAGATACCTTCTTATATTTTGTTACCTGTTTTTTATTTTCACCAATAGGGATATTCCTATGCCGCAGATAGGCATACAGTGTAGTTTTTGATATTCCAAGTTTCTTTGCAATCTCTCTTACGCTGAGTACGCCTTCTTTGTATAATGATTCTGCTGCATATGCAGTTGATTCGGACGCCTTTGGTAATCCTTTTGGTCTACCGCCAACTCTACCCCTAGCTCTAGCTGATGACAAACCCGCATTGGTGCGTTCTTTTATTAGATCACGTTCAAATTCAGCGAGTGAACTAAAAATATTAAAAATTAATCTACCTTGTGAAGTAGTGGTATCAATTGGATCGTTTAGACTTTGTAAACCAATTTTTCTATTAATTAAATCCGATACTGTTCCAATTAAATGTTTTAACGATCTACCAAGACGATCCAGTTTCCAAATAATAAGAACATCATCCTCACGTAAATTTGCGAGTAAATCATTTAATATTGGTCTATCTGATTTTGCACCGCTAATAACCTCTTCATAGATTTTTTTACATCCTGCCTTTTTTAAAGCATCTATTTGTAAATCTAAATTTTGGTCTTTGGTACTAACTCGTGCATATCCAATTTTCATTTTTAACCCAATCAATTAATGCTTTCAAATAATGATACCATTCGTTTTCTTAATGATTCTAATATTAGAGGGTCAGCTTTATCTGGCGATCCAACATCAAATGGCGGGGCAGGATCATATTCTATTCCAAGTTGTAACGTTTCAGCAAATTTTTGTCCAGCAACTTTTGATGCTAATGCTAATGCCATATCAATACCAGCAGATACTCCAGCCGCAGTAATAATTTTACCATCTTCTACAACTCTTGCATTTATTGGTTTTGCACCCCAGATATGTAACCTATCAAGAGTAGCCCAGTGACTTGTCGCTTTTAATCCAGCGAGTACCCCAGTAGCACCTAAAATCAAACTACCAGTACATACAGAAGTTGTCCATGTTGTAGTAGTGTGAATTTTACGCAACCAATTAAGTACATCTGGATATTCGCGTAACGTAGTTGCACTACCGCTACCTGGTACAACTAATATATCAGCACGTTGTACATTGGATAAACTATATTCTGCTTTTAATATTAAACTTGAGTCTGTGTTAATTAAGCCACTCTTTAAAGCAACCCGTTTAACGCTCGCATTCGGTAAACGACACAGAATTTCATGTGGACCCACAGCATCAAGGGCAGTCATTCCGTCATAAAATAAAAAAACTATCTCCATTTTTATTACCACTATCAAAAAATAAAACCATTTGGAACAGAAAAATCTAACGCATATATAAAATCTGAACCATGAATACTTGAACCAGTATTATAACCCACTTTTTACTAATTATGTAAATAATTATTGAAAATTTATCTTGGGTCATAATAACGAGGGTTTTTCTGAACTAATTTTAATGATGATTTTATGGTGAATTTAATGAGATGAGGTTATGATTAAACGAAAAAATCTCTTAGCGTATATTTACGCACCATTCTGCTTGGCACCCTATATACGGGCATAACCAACGTTCATAGTAATTCCTCTATTTTATAACTGTCTAATAACCACTAAAACTCGGCAAAATATTTAACATTGAATGTTATACGACATATTATACATAAATTGTGGCAAAAAATGACGTTCTCATGTATACAGTCACCAGTGTCTAAAAAACGATCGTTTATTAGACAGGTTATATTGTAAATAATTGACACCACTATAGTTATATCACATGACTACATTGGCGGGGGTTGGGCATAGAACCCCAATTTGTGATCGTAATTGCAACGT
>CAITEL010000180.1 GCA_903891375.1 uncultured Neisseriaceae bacterium | reverse complement strand
GGCTCTCCAAGTGCTCCAAAATTATCATAAAGAAAAAAATAACTCAAAAGCTGGTAACATAATAAATAATGTAGCAAGAATCGTCTTGTTAAAATGTAATAAGACTTACATCCAGCATATGAATAGAAGTGTTTGAATAATATGATTTACCAGATGTAGTATTTAGTTATTACCAAGCGGTTGTAAACATTTATTCTTTAATATACAGAATCCACTCTCGAAAAACCTTTATGACAATTTTAAAATTAAGAGTAGTAAAAAATAATTGGCACCGTAAACAAATTACATGCTGGTATAAACACCCTCAAAACAGTCCATATAAAGTCATAGAAAATGAATAATATTAAAATTTTATATCGTGATGCAGATTGGGTTGATGAAGATGAATTAGATATTCTTCGTGATGATGGAATGTTTAATGAATGTCAACCGATTAAATATCGTAGTCAAGTATACAAAAATGATTTAGTAATTGGCAGATATTCAGTCCTTCCATATTATCAGGAAGTTGAAAACGAAATAAAATTCTTAGGTGCAAAACTTGTTAATTCATATAAACAGCATCAATATGTTGCTGACTGCACACAATATTCAGAAGACGTAAAAGACTTTACTCCTAAATGTTTTACAACGTGGGGAAATCTTCTTGAAGGCTCATATATTATTAAGGGTAAAACAAATTCCAAGAAGATGCAATGGAATAACATGATGTTTTGTCCAACTGCTGATTCTGTAAAAGATGTTGCAGCTAGACTCCTTGAAGATTCATTTATCGGAAATCAAGGTTTGATTGTTAGACCATATATTCCATTGGAAAAATTAGGAGAAGGAATAAATGGATTACCCATTTCAAATGAATGGAGATTTTTCTGTCTAGGTGATAAAATAGTTGATGCTGGCTTTTATTGGGCTGGTATGTTAGACTCTGATCCGTTGAACTTGCCAAGTGATGCCGTTAGATTGGTTCATAAAATTATGAATATCGTTAAAGATAAATGTAATTTTTATGTCGTCGATGTTGCAAAAACTGCATCAGGTGATTGGATTTGTATAGAATTAAATGATGGTCAAATGTCAGGCTTATCATGTATTCCACCAGAACGTTTTTATTATAATTTAGAAACTTCTTTTACTGGTATTGATTTTAAACTATTTACAATTTGATAGAAGTAAAAAATCTCTTTAGTCCAAAAGAAAGAGACGCCCTAAAGAAACGGGAACAGTGCATGTAAAAATCATGTAAGAGCAATTTTTAGGTTTGGAAACAATTTCCATTTAAAATGGTTAATGAATAAACAGAATGAAAAGCCATAAAACTATCAACAATTTAATATTTTGGAAATAGTGAGCAACCGATAAGATCTTGAAAATTAGATACGGTCTATATTAACAACAGGATAATTGGATTTGTAGCCGAGCCTGAAAGTTCGCACGCATGTAAAGCCAGTTATTACGAAACTCCAAGATATTAAAAATGATTACAAAAATATTAGTGATTACATTTACAAACGATAAATTTTGGTATTTAGTTGGTAAAGATATAAATAAAATGACACGTTTTCTTTGGGATGATGAATGGCTATTATAATAAAAGTTATTGTTTACAATTATAAATTTCAAAATAAAACAATTTGGTATATTAATCGTAGATCACCAGAATATAAAACTATTTTAGACCCAGGATGGATGTATTATGATCGTGATACAATTAAAATTTTGGGTTGATGTTGACGAGAATTGTAGATCTTGGTATACTGATGGCCTACGAGATAGGAAATATAATCAACCATCTGATATTTGGGAAGATGGATATAAGTGCTGGTGTTATAAAGGAAGATTTTTAAAGGATAATTATGAATAAAATATAT
>CAITEL010000179.1 GCA_903891375.1 uncultured Neisseriaceae bacterium | reverse complement strand
GACGGAATGGATCAACTAAAAAGAAGTATCACTTTTGTTAGAAATAAAATGCTAGAATATTGGCCTAATTCATCATTTGCCTAAATTATATCCGATATTTTTCCGTCAACAAAATACATATCAATTTCACCAACATTTTTTGCATAAATCTTACCCCGATAACTGCAGGCATATACTTCTTTAACTAATTCATAAGTAGCTGCAGATATATTCACCCTGCCAGGTTCACCATTACTTTCCATTCTACTCGCAACGTTTACGGCATTCCCCCAAATATCATAGGCATACTTTTTCTTGCCTACTACCCCTGATACTACTGGGCCAACATGGATTCCAATTCTAAGTTCCCAGGCTACTAAACCTTGTTTTTCTCTCTTTTGATTATTACTTAAAATATACGCCTGCATTTCTAATCCCGCCCTAACCATATTTAATGCATGCCCTTCATAAGTAGTAGGAATTCCAGCAGCACACATATACGAATCTCCGATTGTCTTAATTTTCTCTATCTGATTATTCTCGGCGATATCATCAAATGCCATGAATGATGCATTCAACTCTTCAATCAGTTCATTTGGCGTTAATTTATCGGCATGTTTGGTAAACTCTTTAAAATCTGTAAATAAAACAGACACGCTCTCATAGTACCTTGGTGTTGCTTTTCCAGTTTCTTTTAATTCATTAGAAACTTCTTCTGGAAGTATATTCAACATGAGGGTTTCAATCTGTGCTTTTTGCTTATCTAAAATAATATTTGTTTTAACTTTTTGTAAATAGTTGTAATAAAGTACAAATGCAATTACTAATATCAATAAGAACCCCACTGCAAATGCGTTTCGGGTATTCCTCTGTGCTTTTAAATCCAAATCTTTTAAGGCATTATCCTTATTCAATATTTTGATTTGTGTCTCTTTTTTACTGAGATCAAAATCAAATTGAAGTCCTGATAATTTCCGATCAGTTTCAGTGTTATAAATTGAATCCTTATAATCAGTAAATAAATTTAAATATTTATTTGCTTTACTATAATCACCTTTCTTTTCAAAGCTCTTATAAAGCCCATGATAGGTATCTCTCAATTCTTCATTTGCCCTATTCGCAATTAATAGTGGTTCAGCTTTTTTATAATTGTCTAATGCTTGATTTATATCTCCTTTAGTATAATAAGTATCAGCTAAACCTAAGAGTGATTTACCCTCATTGAATTGCGACTTCAACTTTTGTGCAAGAGCAATTGACTTATTTTGATAGATGATTGCGGAATTAAAATCGCCTTTTTTTGCATACGCTTTCCCGATATTATTCCATATAAAAAAGGTGCTTAATTCTTCCACATTATTACTTGCTTTAAGTCCTAATTTATAATAGTAAAGTGCAGAATCAACCTTTTTTAAATCCAGATAGCCTTCTCCCAGATTTGTATAAGTTATTACAATTTCATCCTGCCTGTTTAATTTGATAAACATCGGAAGGGCTCGCAATAAATATTTTATGGCATTGGATTGGGTAGCAGATTTTCTTAAATAGGTATTACCAATATTTCCTAGTGCAGTAGCAATACGATTCTTATCATCTATCTCTTCAGACAATTTAAGAGATTGCAGGTAATATTCCAAGGCTTTCGCATCGTCTGTACGGTTGTAATAAAGAGATCCAATATTGTTTGATAAATTGGCTATCCCATTTTTATCCTTTAAAGACTTGAAAAGCTCTAACGACTTAAGCCAATTATCTAAAGTTTCAATATTGTTTGTTTTATAAAAGTAAATGCCAATCCATTTATAAGCCAAGGCTTTCCCTCTTATATATTGTATACTATCAGCTAACTGCAAAGCTTTTGAACTATAGACATATGACTGTTCGGGCAAAGTATTTACTGTGCTTTTAGCCAATTCAATTAGGGTGTTTATCTTATTGGTATCATTTGATTGATGCAATAAAACCTTTTGCATACTGTCTACCAAATTGTCCTGCGCAAATGATATTGAACATATAAACAATCCAAGTAGCAAAACAAAATGCCGATATTTCACCATAATTTTTCCTTTATTGTTACTTTATTCTACCTATTTTGTTTAATCAGCTTAACAGCAACTTTGTCGTTACCTTGAACAACTTCAGCAATATACAAACCAGCCATCAATTCTCCTCCAACTTTTATTGGTGTATTTAAAGGAATATTTTGATGCGATTCCATCACCCTTCCACTCAAATCAGTTAACCTCAATCGAACAGGAAATTTACTTCCAGAATTCACTGTTAATGCAAATACTTTGCTGGAAGGATTAGGTGAAACAATAACAGTAAGTTTCTCTAACGCAACCTCTGTTGTATTTACCGATTTAATCTGAACAATATCTGTTTGAGCAACTACTGCATTAACTTTATTGGAAGTACAAGGTAACAGACCACAAGCACCTAGTTTATCCTGTGGATTCAATGCAAGCTGATTAGCTACCAAGCTTGGAGCCAGTGTTAAAGATGAGGTAGCACCAGAGCTTAAAATGGTATGACAAACATATACATTTGTACTTCCCGTTACTCTTATATCACGCACACAGAATGAAACGGTGGAAGTGGTAGTACATCCATATTGATTTGTGGCAGTTACTGAGAAACTATTTAACCCTGCTAGAGTTGCACTAAAAACAGGTGCTGCACAAGTTGTGCATGACAATCCGGAACCAGACCATGAATAAGTGGTTGGTACGCCTACAACATTATCATAAATTGTTGTTGATTGTGGACCATAACCAATATAAATATCTGTTGGAATTCCCCCTGTATAAACAGTACTGGAAGGAGTAACTGAAATGGTGGAACTTAATTGTTGACCAACTACTGTAACTATAGTAGAAACCGAAGATGAATTACCATATAAATCGGTTACTGTTAATACTACTGATGAGTTACCGATATCATTACAAGTAAAGTTTGTTTTAGAAACGGATAATGTGGCAATTCCACAATTATCTATACTGTTATTATTAATATCGGCTGCTTGAATAGTTGCCAAACCATTACTCAAAGTAACAGATATTGGTTTAGCAATTGCTATTGGCGCTTCATTATCAGTAACGGTAATCTTAAAACTACCCGTTGTTGTATTACCATGAGTATCTTTAGCAGTATAGGTAACAATTGTTATACCAGGGTTAAAGAAATCTCCTGAATGGTGATCAGAACTAATTGATAAAGTACCTGTTCCGCTGACACCGCTTCCAGTTCCACAATTGTCTACTACCGATACCAGAGGCCATGTAACAATAGCACCACATTTTCCTTTATCGTTTGTCTGGGCTATATCTATCGGTAAATTCACAATCACTGGCAATTCTAAATCATTGATAGTAATTGTTTGCGTAACAGATGATACGTTTCCACTAAAATCAGTGGCTGTCCATTTTACAATAGTAACACCAACAGGAAATAATACAAGATCTCCAGATTCACCAGGGTAGTCGTTTACAAAAGATAATACTCCTACATTATCCTGAGCAACTGGAGCAAGTGATTTCAATTTTAAATAGTCACCACATGAAACAATATCATTTTTTTGAACAATATTTATTGGCGTGGATATCGTTGGACTTGTTTGATCTATTACTGTTACATTAAAGCTAATAGGATCAGAAATATTACCTGCAGCATCTGTTGCTATAAGCACCACTTTATTTTTACCTAACAAAAACTTCTGAGAACCTAAAGCATATTGTTTAGAAATATTATTAGACTGAACTGTTGCTATAATATTTCCATTAGGATCAATGTATTGTTCGCTTATGGAAACCACTGCACAGTTTTCAATAATATTTATAGTCGCCGCAGAACCATTCCAGGTAGCTGTAGCATCAGCTGTTTGAGTAACCGAAGTGACAGGTTGAATTACTGGTTTTTGTGTATCATAAATAGTTACAGTAAAGCTGCAACTATTTATATTACCCGCTTGATCGGTAGCAGTAAATATATTCGTTGTTGTACCTACTGGAAATATTGAACCACTAGATAACCCAGCAGTTTGAGTTAATCCAATACTATTTAAATTAACCAGCAAATTATAAAAATGCAAGGAAGCTCCAATTGGTTTGCTTGCAGTAAATCTAATCTGACTTACCTGGGGAATATCTGTAAAGTTAATATTGGTACCTCCAAAATGATAATCCCCAATACCCGTTTGAATAGTTTGAACATCTGTCCAAGCACTGCTTAAAGGATTATATAATGATACAGAAATAATAATAGATTCACCATGTCCGTGTGCAATATCCTGATAAGGCCCTGCACTGATAAAACTTAAATTGCTTACATCATTGGTTACTGGCAAATCAAATACGATACTATTATCCCCATATCCTTCAGAAATACTGATTGGTGTAGTGGAAACATTATCGCTCAAAGTTGGCAACATATAATTGACAACAGTTCCACAGGTATCCTTACCATTATTCTGTATAATATTTGGAATACAAACGATGGAAGGAGGAATGATATCCTTTACAATCACATTTTGAGTTTGGGTACTAAAATTTCCACTGGCATCAGTATACACCCATGTTATCTGATAAGTTCCTGGTTTAGAAAAAGAAACTGGATTAGTTGTGTTTGCTGAAACACCTGAAATATTCCCACTACATTTATCAACAGCAGTTGGGGCATTAATTATATCTCCTGTTGCTACAGAAAGATCATTTAAGCTAGGTAAAGATGGTTTAGGAGGATCATGATCCAAAGCATCAACTGTAATTGGAGTTGATTTTGAAGAACAACCATACCCATTTGTTACAGTTACAAAATAGTCTCCTGATTTAGTTGCAGTAGTTGTTTGTGTATTAGAATTAGTGATCAACCACAAATTCCCTGTTGATGCATTCGAGCTTAAAACAACCGAACCATTTGGACAGAAACTAACAGGTCCATTTGCAGTTATCACTGGTATTGGTGGTGTAGGGTTAACCTTAATGGTAATACTTGCAATATTGCTACAACTGCTTGAATTAGTAATCGTATAATTGATAGAAACATTGCCAGCACTAATTCCTGTAACATTTCCATTCCCATCAACGCTTGCAATAGTTTGATCAGCTGAGCTCCAGATACCAATTGAAGATGTATTCTGTAATTGAATATTAGATCCTACACAAACAGAATTTGTTGTAAAAGTAATAGCAGGTACAGAAGGTGTTGCATTTACAATTACGGTAGCAAAACCACTCATATTACTTGAACAAACTGTGCTGGTATTTGTAGCAACAATTGTGTAAATATTATTTCCAATAGACGAATTTGGTGAGAAACTAATGGAAGAACCTGTTCCAATCTGAGTTATGCCAGTGCTGCTGCTGTTATTGATTAATTCATATTTTATACCAGATTCAGATCCACTTAAAACAATGGTAGCATTATCTTTCCCCAAGCATAATGTTTTATCACCACTAACAGTAAATGCTATTGGTGCTGCATTATCAATCACCCTAATTGAGGTAGAATTGCTTACACATCCATCAACAGATGTATTTGAAACAGTAAAAGTATTGGTACCAACAACTAGTGCTGCATTCAAAGTAGCAATCTTCGTATCTGTTGCAGTTGCACCAGTTAAAGTCCAGGAATAGTTAGTTCCATTTGTTGCTGTTAAAGTTAATTGACTAGCCCCACAGAAAACAGTAGATGTTGGAGTTGTAATGACTGGTACTGGAGGCAAAGGATTAATAGTTATTGTGGTAGGCGCAGATGATACGGCACATCCCCCTAAAGTGGTTACACTGTATACATAATCGGCACTTTGGGCAGCAGTGATTGATTGGGAAGTTTCACCAGAACTCCAGTGATAAGAACTCCCTGAAGGATTACCAGTTAAACCAATAGTACCTGGCGTACAAATAGATGTTGATGAACCATTTACAACTATTGTTGGTAAAGTATTATCAACTGAAATACTAACTGGAGATGCTGTAACAGTACATCCAAATCCATCTGTAACCTTAACACCATAAGTACCAGCACTGTTTACTGAAATTTGGTTGGGAGTAATTGAACTTACTGAAACACCCCCATTATTCCATGCATAAGATAAACTGGCATTGCTTATTGCAGATACCGATAAAAAGGCACTGGTGCCAGAACAAAGAACATTACTGTTTATTTTATTGCTATTTGCTATTGCAATACTAATAGATGGACTTAAAGTAGAATTTACAATCGATGCAGAACCCGTCATAAGAGAAACACACTGGGTTACTGCGTTAACTGCTTTAATAGTATATGTACCTAAGGCTCCAATATTGGGAAACACTATTGAGTTTCCAGTTCCGGATAGGGTTGTTCCAGTAAAAATTCCATTGTTATGCAAAAGGTAATTGACACCCAATTCGGAACCACTTAATATTATTGAATTAAGTGTATTAG
>CAITEL010000178.1 GCA_903891375.1 uncultured Neisseriaceae bacterium | reverse complement strand
TTAGTTAGTGGTTCATAGAAAAAAATAATGTATAATAGTAATATGAGAAGTAATAAAAAAACTGGAGCAGCTTTAGTTGAGGTTGTTGTAGTTGCATCGATTGTGACATTACTTACTGTGGCTATTAACAGTAGATGATATTGCAAAAATAGTTGATGTAGGGATGGATAAAAGAAAATCTGCAGCAAAAATTGCTGATAAAATTATTAATGAAAAATTAATTGATTATCAAAATTGGGAAAAGAAACGAGGGTTATCACCTATAATCAAATCATTACGTGATAATGCAGAAAATATACGAACAGAAGTGTTAGCAACGGCACAAAAACAATTGCAAAATGGTAACTCAGTAGATACGGTTTTAAATGAATTATCATTTAAGTTGATGAATAAATTATTACATGCCCCAACCGTAAATTTATGTAATATAACTGACAAATTAAATACTGATGTAATTGCTTTAGTTAGCTATTTATATAATTTAGACATGAAAGTAGAATAAATTTAATGAAACAAAGTTTAAGAGAAAAATTAGGAAAATTATCGGAAAGAATTAAAGAACTTTCGGAGTTATTATCAAGCCCTGATATTACTGACAATATAGAGCAATACACCAAATTAAATAAAGAATATGCTGAACTTACGCCAGTGGTTGAGACTTTTCATGAATATAATAAAACTGAAGAAAATCTCGCTACAGCAACAAGTTTATTAAATGATCCAGAAATGAAAGAGTTTGCCCAATCTGAATTAGAAGAAGCAAAAGAAAAAATTGAGGTATTAGATTTAGAATTACAAAAACTTTTGTTACCTAAAGACCCAAATGATGATAAAAACATCTATTTAGAAATCCGTGCGGGTACTGGTGGTGATGAATCTGCATTATTTTCTGCTGATTTATTTAGAATGTACTGCCGCTTTGCTGAGCGTAATAACTGGCAAGTTGAGATAATATCTGAATCATCATCTGATTTAGGTGGGTATAAAGAAATTATTGCCAAAATAATTGGTTATGGTGCATATTCTAAATTAAAGTTTGAATCTGGCGCACATAGGGTTCAACGAATCCCATCAACTGAATCCCAAGGTAGGATACACACTTCCGCATGTACGGTTGTGGTGATGCCTGAAGCTGACGAATTAGAAAAAGTAGATATTAATCCTGCAGAGTTAAAAGTTGATACTTATCGTGCCTCAGGTGCTGGTGGGCAACATATTAATAAAACCGATTCGGCTGTCAGAATAACCCATTTACCCACTGGGATTGTGGTAGAATGTCAGGATGATAGATCACAACATAAAAATAGAGCCAGAGCTATGCAACTATTGATAACAAAAATTAAGGATGCTCAAGCGAGTGCGCAAAATGCGGAAATCGCCGCAACACGCAAGAGCTTAGTAGGTACTGGTGATAGATCGGATCGCATTCGTACATACAACTTTCCACAAGGTAGGATGACTGATCATCGCATTAATTTAACTTTATATAAGTTGGAAATGATAATGGATGGCGATTTGTTTGAAATTACGGATTCGTTGATGGCTGAGTTTAAAGCAGAACAGCTAGCTAGTTTTGATTGAAGTTGAGGTAAAGAAATGACAATACGTAACATC
>CAITEL010000177.1 GCA_903891375.1 uncultured Neisseriaceae bacterium | reverse complement strand
GCCCATAGTGCAGTACATACTGACTATACTGACACGAGTCAACCTAATTCAGATGAATTTATCTGGATAAATTTTGCTCCAGATCGTAAGAAATTTTATCTTGTCAACAACAACACAACAATAAATTTAACGCAAAGAAAAGCTATAATTAATGGTTATGCATCTAATGATGATAAAGTTATAATTAATGAAGCCATTGCTGATTTTAATTTAAAAATTCCTGATTTAAACATTGAGACAAATGTAAACGATATAGCCAAAATGTTGCCATTTAAAATAATATCAGCATTTAATGGAAGTTCAGCGTATATTATCACCGATAGTAATCAAAGAGTTTATATTGGTGGTTCAATAATGGGCCTAACATTAAGTAAAATTAATGATGGAAAAATATATTTTACTGGCAAATTCAATATTGTAGTTCCACTCAATACCATAAATGAATAATAACTCAAAAATACTTTTATTGAATATACCAATGAACAAAAAATTTTATGTTAATAACCATTTAAAAAAATTGTTCATTCTAGCTAGTATAATCCTATGCTCAATTATTTTTACTGGTAATAGATTTTATATGCATTTTATACAACCCATACAGAAACATGTTATATTAAAGCAAAAAAATACTAATAACGTTAATACATTTAAACAAATTCAATTAAATATTAATTCGCTACATTTGTTAGAAAATTTAAATATAAAAGTTGATGAAATGAGAAAGACTGTATTAATTACTGGTTTTTTAAATGATGCAGAAAGTGAAGCTTTTTATAATAACATCAAGATATTAGAAAAACAAACTTTCTCTAATTATAAATTTAACACTCAAATTAAAAATGTTGAAGACGAATTACCATTTAAAATTAATGAAATTTATACGGGGAATTTGAGTTATATCGTAGTTAATGATAATCAAAAGTTAATAACTGATTCTATGTATTTAAATGTTACTATTGAATCAATTTCTAATCATGCAGTGATATTTAAATATAATAACCAAAATATCACATTATTGATAAATAGCAATACAGAAAGCTCAACTAATAAGCTTAATGGTCATAGTGCGACATTGCCATCGCCAAATAATTATGATAATGTAAACGATCTGACTAATCGGAGTGAAATTTTAAATTATGAGAGACAAACAATGGAAAATAATATAATAAAAGATAATAACCAAAAGATATATTTAGAGCAGATATTTAATGCAGCTAATTCAAAATTGAAATCAATTATTAAAAATCAAATTGATCAAGTTAACCAAGACATACTCATTAATCAGCATGAGTTACAACTTTTTAAGGCTACAGAATGAGTAACGATCCAATCGGAATGATGATATTTTTAAGTTTGTTGAGTTTAGCACCTGTGATTTTCACCCTTACCTCAAGCTTTATTAAAATATCCATGGTATGTCTTTTAGCTCGGGAGAGTTTAGGGGTACAAAATGTGCCACCAAATATAGTTATTTATGGTTTGAGCTTAATTATATCTTGTTATGTTATGGGACCTGTTTATAATAATAGCTATATGGCAATTTCAGATGATATGGCTAATAATCAAGTTATAACTAGTCAAGTATTAATTCAAGATTTTCAAAAATCAAGTAAACCCATAAAAGAATTCTTAAATAAACATTCCACTATAAATGATAAGGAATTTTTCTATCAATCTTTACAGCAGTTTTGGAACAAAGATATGTTGACTAATGTAAAAAAAGATGATTTTATTATTCTTATTCCTGCATTTACAATATCAGAATTAACTCAAGCATTTAAAATTGGTTTTTTAATCTATTTACCATCTGTAATCATTGATATTATTGTATCAAATATCTTAATGGCGATGGGAATGATGATGATGTCACCAGTTACTATTTCATTACCAATTAAATTATTGTTGTTTATTTCTTTGGATGGATGGTCAAGAATCATTCATGTCTTATTAGCTAGTTATAAAGGATAGTTACATATGGATACACTAAAAACTGAAATCAAAAACCTCGTGGCAAGCAGCGAGGCATGTTTAGAGCAAAAACTTTTTACAGAGCAAGGGCTGGATACCAGCCTTCGCTGGTATGACAGTGTCGCAGCAAGCTGCGAGGAATTACACCCAAAGAGATTAAATATAAATCATGAAGCAGAAAACAATATGTTATTTGATGAAATAAAT
>CAITEL010000176.1 GCA_903891375.1 uncultured Neisseriaceae bacterium | reverse complement strand
TTATTAAAATTTAACTATTAGTATAGTTACAATAAATTAAAAAAACCACTAGATATTCACACTAGTGGTTTTTTTAATTTTATATATTGGAGATTAAAAACGCAAAACCTAGCACGTCACACCTTATTTGTAGTAAAATTCTAATTGAAGAAATAAAATAAAAGTATTAAACATTATGGTTACAGTCAAAAAAAGCTTCAGCGACATCAGTTCTTGGATAGATAATCAACAAGAAAATTTCGATGCAGATGAAATAGAGTTATTTGAAAAAGCAATAACTATTGCTGAGAGTTATTATCAGGGTAAGAAGTTCTTCCCCACCGATGTGGATCTACTTACCCATGCACTTAGTTGCGCTAATACGGTGGCAAGCCTTCATTTATATTCTGATGCGGTTATTGCTACTATTTTGTATGCATTGCCTAAATTCTGTACTAATTGGAAAGAAGAGCTCTTAGGTTTTGATTCTAAGGTGGCAGAGTTAATTGATGGTGTTAATCGTGTAACGCAAATTCGTAAATTAGGTGCTTTGGCGGATGTGGAGAACGAAGGTGAAAAGAAAGAACAAATTGAAGTAATTCGGAAGATGCTATTAGCAATGGCTAGTGATATTCGTGTAGTGTTAATCGTTTTAGTCGGTCGTGGTGAATTGATGTTAAATCTGAAATCATGTGCAGATGTTGAGATTCAAAGGAAGATAGCAGTTGAAACTGTAGAGATTTTCTCACCATTGGCGAATCGTCTTGGAGTTTGGCAAATTAAGTGGGAGCTAGAAGATTTATCTTTTAAATATTTGCACCATGAACAATACAAAAAAATTGCGAATTTATTAGATGAAACTAGACAAGAACGTTTAGATTATATTGAACGGATAAAAGAATTTTTAAGTGGTCAAATGGATGAAAGTGGCATTAAAGATTATCAGGTAACTGGTAGGGCTAAGCATATATACTCTATTTGGCGTAAAATGAAAAAGAAAAACTATGATTTTGATGACTTGTACGATATAAGAGCATTGAGAGTATTAGTTCCAGAAGTTAGAGATTGTTACACTGTTTTAGGAATCGTTCATACTAAATATTCACCGATCCCAGGTGAATTTGATGATTATATTTCTAATCCAAAACCAAATAACTATCAAAGTTTGCATACGTGTGTGATTGGGCCAGAAAATAGGGTTGTTGAGATTCAAATTCGTACTTTCGCCATGCATGATCATGCTGAATACGGGATAGCAGCCCATTGGCGCTATAAAGAACTTGGTGATAAAGCCTCAAATAATAGCACGTTATTTGCCGAAAAATTAGCGTGGTTACGCCAGTTACTTGATTGGCGTGAAGAGTTGACTGAAAGAAAAGATATTGCTGATATTTTTAAAAACGAAATCTTCAGCGATACTATTTATGTGATGACCCCAACTGGTAAGGTAATCCCATTACCCAAAGGTTCAACACCTATTGATTTTGCTTTTGCTGTGCATAGTGATGTGGGTAATAAATGCCGTGGAGCAAAGATTGATGGGCATATTGTACCATTATCAACCACCTTAAAAAATGGTCAAAGAATCGAAATTTTAACCGTGAAACAAGGTGGGCCTAGTATAAACTGGTTGCATGAAGGATGGGTTAAAAGCACTAAGGCAATTAGTGCTATACGGCGGTATATTCGTAATTTAAATAATGAAGAGTTTTTGGAATCGGGTCAAGAAATCTTCGAGAGAGAAATATCTAAATTCCATGCTAATGTTAGGCCTACAATAGCGGAAATAGTATCTAAATTAAATTATGAGAACGAAAAAATATTGTGTATTGACTTGGGTAAGGGGGATATAACGCCACATGCAGTGCGTGAGGCGATAACAAAACTACTAACGAAAGTTGAGCACGAAAAAGAGCCTGAAATTGGTGATGTAGACTTCTCAGCTCATAGTCAAACACCCAAAAATCAAAAACAATTTGCTGGAATATTGGTTGATGGTGTAAGTGGGATTGTGACGCATATTGCTAAGTGTTGCAAACCAATTCCTGGTGATATTATTATAGGATTTGTTACGCAGGGTAATGGCGTAGCAATTCATCGTCGTAGTTGCAATGGTATAAAACGTCAGGCAAAGCTTTCTCCAAATAGAGTGGTGACGGTTGATTGGGGTTCAGACATAAAAACTGCAGTATTTAATGCAGATATTGAGATTATTGCTAATGATAGGTCAGGCTTACTTCGTGATTTAACGGATTTATTTGCGGTTGAACGATTACATATAAATGGATTAAGAACAGTGTGTAAAAATAATCGGGCGTTTATGGTATTTACGTTACAAGTTACGGGTTCCGAATTTAATTTTGAATGGATAATTAATAAAATCTTTAGAATCCAAGGAGTGATTGAAGTCGCTCGTAAATAAATGTCACATTTCATTTTTTGATGTGGCGAGTAAATAACCATAGAAAATTAAAATAAGGTTACAACTTGAGGAAAATAGCAATTGCGCCAATGCTAGATTGGACAGATCGACACTTTCGCTACTTTATGCGTCAAATCACTGCAGAATCTGAATTATATACGGAAATGATTGTTGCTGATGCGATTTTACATGGCAATTTGGATAAATTGCTTAGTTACTCTATAGATGAAAAACCAGTGGTGGTCCAGCTTGGTGGTTCGAATCCACAAAAGCTAGTTAATGCAAGTAAAATCTGTGAGGAATATGGATATTCGGCGATTAATTTAAATGTAGGTTGTCCGTCGGATAGAGTAAAATCAGGTAATTTTGGTGCATGTTTAATGCGTGAACCAAATCTTGTGGCGGATTGTATCCAGTCTATGCAAGATAGTGTATCCATTCCAATAACATTAAAGCATCGAATTGGTTTAGATTATGAGGATAGCTACGATAATTTATTGAACTTTGTAACTACTATTGCCAAAGTTGGTTGTGTGGATTTTATTGTTCATGCCAGAAATGCTATTTTAAAAGGTTTGTCACCAAAACAAAACCGTGAAGTGCCACCATTAAAATATAATTTTGTTTATCAATTAAAAAAAGATTTACCACAGTTAAACATAATGATAAATGGTGGGGTGAAAACGATTGCTGAAATTCATGAGCACCTGCTTCATGTTGATGGTGTTATGCTTGGTCGAGAGGCATATTATAATCCATATTTATTTAGCAATTTTGATCAATTATTTTTTAACGATATGTCATTCATCATTAAAACACGCAAGCAAATTGCGTTATCAATGATTTGTTATTTAGAAGAGATGGCACGAAAAGGAATCCACCTACATCATATTACACGCCACATGATTGGTTTATATCATGGCTGTACCAATGCTAAATTATGGCGCCATACTTTAACTCAAGAAATCATAAAAAGCAATGATATACAGACGTATGTAAATTTAGTGGAATCTATGGTAGAATGATTGTTTAAGCTTTAATTAATGACACTGTTAATATAAGTACCAAGCCATAAATTTTCAGACATTTGTCATCCCAGCGTAGGCTGGGATCCAGCCATTGCCCTTATTAAATTTAAAGGACATAAATATCCTTAAATAAAATACCAGATAAAACATTTGTCTAGGTACTTAGTGTAGATAGTGTGAGTCATTACATTTAATCATTACAAGCTCACCTCATCTAATTTCGTGCCAATTGCTTTGTTTAAAATCTCTTTGGGTATAATTCCTCGCAGCTTGCCGCAACACTGTCATACCAGCGACGGCTGGTATCCAGCCCTTGCTCTGTAAAAAGTTTTTATTCTAAACAAACTGCGCTACTTGCCGCAAGGTTTTTGATTGTGTTTACTCTTAGTTCTTTTGGATAGTGCTGCCGAAAAAGAGTTCACCAGATATGATGATGAACTCTCATAAGTTAGAAAGTTTTATTATTTAAACGATGCTAAAACCTTATTAAACATGCTGGTGTAACTTTCATGGCAGTTAGAATAAAACTGTTCTGTCATGAGTTGTTTACGCCACTTACTAATTTGCGGATAGTTAGTCAAATCCACTTGACAAAGTTCACACACATCAAGAGAAGCTAATAATGTAAAATCTGCTAGAGTTAATGTTTTACCAGCTATGTATGTATTTTTAGTTAATTGTTGTTCTACGTTAGGTAAATTCTTATTAATAAAATTTTTTCCATCCTCTAATGAACGAGTGTCAAGCTCTGTTTTTGATAATTTATAAAAATAAGTATTAAACATAATTTTTGCTAACGGGATAGCAATATGTTGTGAAGCGTAATCTATCCATTCATCAACAATAGCTCGTTCTTTTAAATTGGTTGGGTACAATGTAGAGTTACATTTGTTTGCCATATAACGAATAATTGCATTGCTTTCAGCTAAAGTAAAGCCTTCATCTTCAATGGCAGGCACTTTAGCAAACGGATTAATCTTTAGATATTCTGGGCTACGTTGTTCCCCAGCACCTAGGTTTACATTATGAAACTCAGCATTTATTCCTAAGAAATTTGCTACATAACGTACCTTGTTTGTAGGTGAAGAAAGTGGGCTACCGTATATATTAAGCATATTGATGTCCTTCAAAAAAATATTAACGTGCAGTAAGAAGTGCTGCTCCAGCAGTAAAACCACCGCCAAAGGCACTTAAAATCATTCTATCCATTGGTTTGATGGTGTGTAAAGTCTCCGCCATAGCAATGGGTATTGTGCATGATGAAGTATTGCCATAATTACTAATATTACTATACATAGATCCAGCTTGCATATTTAGTCGGCGTTCTATAGCATCTATAATCCGTTGATTAGCTTGGTGTGGAATAACCAGTGCAATATCACGTAATTCAACTCCGTCATTTTGACAACATTTATGTGTAACTAACGACATGGTTTTTACGGCAAAATTAAATAATTTTTTCCCTTGTATCGTTATACTATTAGCCTCAGTTGTCGGAACATTTAATACTTCGCCATTTTCCGCAACAGAAGTTAAATATATCTGGTTAATAATAGCATCGCAAGACTCAATATAATTATTTCCAGATATAATTGTTGCGGTAGCTGCATCGCCAAATAAAAATGCGGTATCAAAATCTTTTATGTCGGTACGTTTAGATAGTGCTTCTGCGGTAATTAGGAGTATTCGCTCATTTGGCCTAGTTTGTAGATAATCTTTAGCATTTTGCAAGCCAAAAATAAATCCACTACAAGCAGCATTAATATCGTAAGCAGTAATGGCGTGTTCACCAAAAGTTTTGTATAATTTTTCTAAAACTAAACAAGATACAGATGGCGTCATATATTGTTCTGGAGTACATGTTGCACATATAACCGTGTTGATGTCGCTTAATTTTAAATTGTTTTTGTTTAATGCATCAATTACAGCGGTGGTGGCTATGTCGACTAATGATTCTCCATGATCCAACCAAAAACGTTGTCGAATCCCTGTGCGTTTTACAATATCTTCTTCAGTATATTCTGAGAAATTAGTTAACAATTCGTCATTTTTAACTTTGCGTGAACCAGTTTTAAAACTCGGTGTATTTATGCCAACTGGATATATACCACCAGATACTGTATTGATTACTATGTCAGGAGAAGATTTTTTACGGCTAATAATCGCTTTCTTCGGTTTTACCTGTGCGTTTTTTGTTGTTCCTTCTGGTAGTCGCAATTTAAGTAATATGTTCCCAACAATGGCCCGTTTGGATTCAGCTACCAAAACCTCTTCTACAATACCATTACATGGAGATAGAATTTCCCCAGCTGCCTTACTTGCCTCAATATCCACTAATTTATCGCCAGCACAAACGCTATCACCTATTTTTATAAAAAGTGTATTAATTAATACACTTTCATCGGATGGACTAGCACCAATTACTTCTACATTAAACAAAGAGGCATCATGTATATTTTCTGCCTCCCAGCTTAAATCTAAGTCTAGAATTTCTGTTGCGGCTTCTAGTATTTTTTCATAAGATGGAAGTACTTCTAATTGATTGATAAAATTACATGGGGTGTAAGTATCACTTCTAGTAATTCTACGGGCTTTGATTGCTGATTTACAATTCTCAATTACTGTGGCAATAATGTCACCACCAAGTCCACAGGTTAAGTTATCTTCGTGAACTACAATTAAGCGTTTTGTTTTTTCCACTGAGGCGATTATGGTGTTTTTATCATATGGTTTAATTGTGCGAATATCAATAATTTCTGTCGCAATGCCAATTGTTTCAAGGGTGTCAGCAACAGTGATACAAAGTGATATAGTATTCCCCCACGATACAAGAGTAATATCTGTACCAGGGCGCTCTATTCTAGCTTTCCCAACAGGTATCAATTGTTTTTCTATATCACATGATGTGGTGTCTCTAACACTACCATTGTTTAATAATTTCTTTGGGTATAAAAATACACTTGGGCGATTAGATTTAAATGCTGCATTAAGCATGCCAGTTGCATCGGCGGCATTAGATGGCATATAAACATCAAGTCCAGGAATATGCGCATAAGTTGCTTCATTTGTTTGTGAGTGAAATGGTCCTAAGCCAGGGCGATAACCACCACACGCTGCAAACACAATAACTGGGCATTGCCACCCACCATTTGTACGCCAGTGCATTGTTGCAAGTTCGGTAAAAATTTGATTATATGCAAGTGGCATAAAGTCAGCAAATTGAATAAACGCTACGGGACGTTTTCCAGTTAAAGCCATTCCACTAGCTAGGCCAACTATAGTTGATTCACTAAGTGGGCTATTAACAACTCGTCCAGGGTATTTAGTTGATAACCCTTTAGTTATACCGAAGACATCACCTTTATTGTCTTCAATATCTTCACCGAGTAAACATACACGGTCATCTGTTGCAAGATTGTGGTTAAATGTTTCACGCATGGCTTCTAGCATGGTATAGCGTTTTTCGGCATTGAAGTTACCACGATACTCTGGTGCTGAGGCTTTTAATTCTTCTGGAAGTTCAATCTCAGCACTAAAGGTGGCGTTAGGATTACTGCCATGGCGTGCGATTTCAATTGCATCACGTACGGTTTTAATCGCATCACATTTAGCTTTTTCTAAAATCTCGACATCAATTCCAGATTGTTTTAGGTATTCATATCCAAGAAGTAATGGGTCATTAGTTTTACTTAAATTTATTTCATGTTCGCTACGATATAGTTTTTGGTCATCAGCATTAGAGTGGTTATCGAGTCGATCTACGTTAAAAATAACAATATGTGGTTCACGTGTTTTGCGCATATTTTGAATGATGTTTTCAAATGTATCATAGTTAGCCAATGCATTCATGCCATCAATATGGGATATTGGTATGTCGTAGAAAGAAGTTGGATTTGCACCGTTTGGTAATGAAAAAAATGTCTTGCCTTGTGTACGAGTCGAGATTGCAAGGTTATTGTTATGGATTACAAATAATACTGGTAAATTAGATCGTTTAGTTTCAGCTATGGCTTCAAAAACCTCACCTTGTTGTGAGGTTCCATCACCAATTGCACAAAGTACGATAGGGTTATCGTGATCATTTTTTATAACGTGAGCAACCCCTGCGGCTTGAAGAGCACTGTTGCCAACTGGACCAACAATACCCATTATGTTTAATTCTGGAGCACTCATGTGTGATACCATTTGTCTGCCATGAGAATGAGATTCAGCTTTAGCTAATGCACTGTAGAAGAACATTTCTGAGCTAATGCCACGAGCGAGCATTAATGCTTTATCCCGATAATGACAATGTAACCAATCAGATTTCTGTAAAAATGGGGCTAAAATCACACTTCCTTCATGCCCTTTACTAGAGGCCAGAAAATTAGCCTCGCCACTATTTACTAATTCCGATTCTACGATATCAGATTCACGGCTTGAGATCATGAACTTATATAATTCGATTAAGGTGTTTTGTTTTGTAGTTAAATGAGGTACAGTATGCATGTAGTGTTTACTCCTGCTATGTGTTAGATTTTTAGTTCATTAAAAAATATACTTAACTAAAAGTGGTTTATTGTGATTTGGTTGGATGTAGAGATAAAGAGCAAATAATTAATACGTTATAAGCTCCTAGACTAAAGCTTAAAGTAATCATGAATTTTTTGAACATTAAGTTTCCCTAAAATTACAAAAATAAAATGTATAGCTACTCACATGCACAATTGATATCTAAAAATATAAAGTCAAAGTATAATTGATGCACGTGAGCGTAATTAATAGTTAACCTCTTAACGCACGTTTCCTATCTTGTTCAGTTAGATAGCGTTTGCGTACTCTTAAGGATTTTGGTGTGATTTCAACTAATTCATCATCATCAATAAATTCAATAGCACGTTCTAACGTTAATTTTATTGGTGGAGTTAAACTAATGGCATCATCTTTACCTGAGGCCCTCACGTTGGTAAGTTTTTTTCCACGGATAGGATTTACAACTAAGTCATTTTCACGGCTATGGATACCGATAACCATTCCTTCATATAATTTCTCACCGGGTGACACAAACATACGTCCACGATCTTCTAAGAACCATAATGCATAGGCAACAGCAGCTCCGTTTTCTTGAGAAACTAACACGCCATTACGTCTACCTGGGATATCAGCTTTAACTGGGCCATAATCATCAAATAAATGTGCCATTAATCCACTACCACGAGTTAAAGTCAAAAATTCACCTTGAAAACCAATTAACCCACGTGCAGGGATTCTATATTCAAGACGACTTCGGCCTTTACTATCCGATGACATATCGAGAAGTTCTCCGCGCCTACGTCCAATTTCTTCCATAACTGCACCTTGATGTTCATCTTCAAGGTCGATTGTCAATAATTCATATGGTTCATGTTTTTCACCATTAATGGTACGCATAACCACGTGTGGTTTGGCTACAGCTAACTCAAATCCCTCACGACGCATATTTTCGATTAATATAGTTAAATGTAATTCACCACGTCCAGATACTAAAAATACATCAGCGTTTTCAGTATCTTCAACTTTTAAGGCAACGTTGATTAGTAATTCTTTATTTAAGCGATCACGTATTTGGCGGCTAGTAATGAATTTACCTTCTGTTCCAGCAAGAGGTGAAGTGTTTACTTGAAAATTCATACTCAGTGTTGGTTCATCAATTTTTAACATTGGTAATGGTTCAGGATTGGTTGCATCACATAATGTTTGACCAATATTGAGTTCTTCAATCCCGTTAACTAATACAATATCACCAGCCTGTGCTTCAGTTACATTAACTTTCTCGAGGCCATGAAATACTTGTACTTGATTGACTTTTGCAATTTTTCTTTCCCCATCGAGTCCAGTTGCAACAATTACTTGTTGACCAGGTTTAATTATTCCACGGCGAATACGACCAATACCAATTCTACCTACAAAGTTGGAATAATCAAGCGCAGATATTTGTAGTTGCAACGTTCCATCAGTAGTATCTTCAGGTGCAGGTACATGTCTCAATATTGTATCAAACAGCGGTTCCATAGTAGTGCTAGTTAAGTTATCCGCATCAAGAGTGGCGTAACCATTTAGTGCAGAGGCATATACAACAGGGAAGTCCAGTTGTTCTTCTGTTGCGTCTAATTTATCGAATAAGTCAAAAGTTTGGTCAACCACCCAATCGGCTCTAGCGCCATTGCGGTCAATTTTGTTAATAACTACAATTGGTTTTAACCCTAATGATAATGCTTTACGTGTTACAAAACGAGTTTGTGGCATTGGGCCATCAACTGCATCAACTAATAGTAATACGCCATCAACCATTCCAAGTACACGTTCTACTTCGCCACCAAAATCAGCATGTCCAGGTGTATCAACGATATTAATTCGAGTACCTTTGTATTCTAAGGATACGTTTTTGGCTAAAATAGTAATTCCGCGTTCTTTTTCAAGGTCGTTACTATCCATAACTCTCTCAATTACTTGTTGATGTGCTGAAAACGTGCCTGCTTGTTGGAGCAATTTGTCCACAAGTGTGGTTTTTCCGTGATCCACGTGGGCGATGATAGCAATATTACGTAAATTTCTCATGAGTTTTATTCTTTCATTTTTTTGATAATTGTAAAGTACAGTATTTTACCACATATTTCAATTATTTATCGTAATTATGAATTTTGTGCGCATAAGCGGTGGTAATACAGAATATAATAGTTGTATAGTGAGTTAAGTTTAATGCAATAAATATTTAGTAATTAAAGGAATTAAGATAGATGTTCCCAATATAACCCATCCGAGTTTATACATGCTTTCGAGTTTCAATTCAACTGCATGAATGCGATCGCCAAGTTTTGTATCCAGCTCTTTGATTTTTGTTTCAAGTTTTAATTCGAGACTTTTAATTTGGGTTTCAAGTTTTGATTCTACATTTTTAACTTCGGTAGTTAATTCAGCAAGATTATTGTCTAATTTATTGATTTCATATTTTAGGTCTTCACGTGTGGCAGCATGTAACAATACATCAATTAATTTTTCTTGTAATTTATTTTGATCTATATGTGGAAAATTCATATTAATATTTTTATAAAAGAGTTTAAATAACTTAATGCAATAATTATACCACACTTGTTGTTGTATTGCACAAATAACTACACATGCCAGTGTTAAGTGGGTGTAATTAAAACTCGTGGAATGTATATTTATTGAGGGTTATTGTCATCCCAGCGTAGGCTGGGATCCAGCTAAAAATTTAAAAATTGATACATGTTTTCGCAGGTATGACAACACCACCAATTCCACACGAGTTTTAATTCCACCCGTGTTAAGTGGTATGCCTGAATATTTTAAAAACAATAATTAATCACTTCTGACAGATTTTGCACCGCTATTATTTCTACATCTGGGATTTTATCTTTGGGTAAATTTGCTTTAGGGACAATAATTCGTTCAAAACCTAGTTTCACGGCTTCTTTTATGCGATCTTGCCCTTTTTGTATGGTTCTAATTTCACCAGATAGACCAATTTCACCGCACACGGCTAATTTTTCAGGTAAAGCTTTGTTTTTATATGATGAAATAATTGCAAGTGTCACAGCAAGGTCAACGGCTGGTTCTGTTACTCTAACACCACCGACTACATTTAAAAATATATCTTGATCAAATAGTTTTAAGTCTATATGACGTTGCATTATTGCAATTAACATTGATAGGCGGTAGCCGTCCATTCCAACCGCTAGGCGTTTTGGTGGCATTATATGTGATTGATCAACAAGTGCTTGTACTTCAACTAATAATGGGCGGGTTCCTTCTTGGGTTATTAAAATACAACTACCAGGTGTTTTACTTCTATGAGAAGATAAAAATAACGCTGATGGATTATTTACTTCACGTAATCCTTTGTCAGTCATGGCAAATATGCCTAGCTCATTAACTGCGCCAAAACGGTTTTTTACTCCACGTAACATTCTAAAGTTAGAGTGTTGCTCACCTTCAAAGTATAAAACAGCATCTACTATGTGTTCTAAAACCCTAGGGCCAGCGATACTGCCATCTTTTGTTACATGCCCCACCATAATAATAGTGATGTGTTTTTGTTTTGCGATACGGGTTAGAATACTTGCACATTCACGTACCTGAGCAACTGACCCAGGGGCTGATTGCAATAGTTCAGTATAAGTGGTTTGGATCGAGTCAATAACAACTATTTGGGGTGATTCTTTGTCGATGGCTTTTATTATTTGGCTTAAGCCAATTTCGGCCATTAAACGTAAATTATCATTACTATGCACTCCAAGGCGGTTGGCCCGTAGTGCTACTTGCTGAATTGACTCCTCACCAGTAACATAGAGAACTTTATTTGCTTTGGATAATTGATCCATAGTCTGTAATAATAGAGTGGACTTTCCAATACCTGGGTCACCTCCAATTAAAATTACTGAGCCAATGGCGATTCCTCCGCCAAGCACTCGATCAAGTTCAGATATTCCAGTATTTTTGCGCAATATATCTTGGGCTTCAACGTGAGAAAGGCTAACAACCTGAGATGTTTGCGTTAATCCATCAAAACGATTGTTTTTCGCAGGGTAGTCTTCAAAAATTGTTTCAATCAGGCAATTCCATGAGCCACAGCTAGCGCATTTGCCTTGCCATTTTGGGTGTTTCTCACCGCATTCACTACATTCATAGACTATTTTGTTTTTTGCCATTGTAAAACTCTTTAAAATATGTAATAATAATGCCATGATTATATCCGATAAGTCCACATACATATTCAAAAATAAAATAATTTCATGTTTTGTAAAAATTAATTATGGATAAAAAAAACTACATAACTGTAACTGGCTACAAAATACTTCAAGATGAACTGCATGGTTTAGTCTCCAATGAGCGACCAAAATTGGTACAAACGATTAATTGGGCAGCAAGTAATGGTGATAGATCTGAAAATGCAGATTACATCTATGGTAAACGTCGGTTACGTGAGATTGACAAACGAATTCATTTCTTAACCAAAAAAATTGAGACAGCAGAGGTGGTTAATCATGTTTTAAATCAAGGGAACGAGAGGGTGTTTTTTGGGGCTACTGTTATGATTTTAAAAAATAACACTCTCGAAATAACAGTTAAAATAGTAGGACAGGATGAAATTGATCCTAAATTTAATCATATTAGTTGGACATCACCATTGGCACGGGTTTTATTACATAAAAATGTAGGCGATACGTTTAATTTTACATCGCCATCTGGTGTGGATGAGTTAGAAATACTAGAAATAAATTATATTTGAATGTCTATATTTGCGAATTATCGCAAATATAGACATTCAAATATAATTTATAATTATACCCTTAAAATTTTAAATAATTAGTATAGGGTCTAAAGTGTATGCGTAAATTAATTTCTATATTTTTCTTATTTTGTCTAATTGCATGTTCAACAACTAAACCAAAAACATCAAAACCAATTGTGAGTCCCCCAAAGCGTTTAGAATACACAAAATCAGTAACATATAAATTTGATGTCTTATTGGATAATCCAATAAGCACCAATGACCCACGAATCAAATCAATTATCTATAGCATTAACCAATCACCAAATAATTTTGTGAGTGTTGTTTATTATAATAAACACGC
>CAITEL010000175.1 GCA_903891375.1 uncultured Neisseriaceae bacterium | reverse complement strand
CTAAAAAGATTTAAAATAAAAATCCACGGACGGGATCAAAAATCTCTTTTTTTAAATTTAACTGGATTACGTTTAGTGATGCTTATTCCATTCTGGGTATTAAACATCATAGCATCGGTCTTAAAAATGAGGTTAAAATTATATATGTATTCCGTGGTATTAGGGGTATTGCCAGCGGCAATTATTTATGCATTTGTTGGAGTTGGTGCTCGTGAAATTATCCTGTCGCATGAGCCAATTACTGTGCAAATGCTTATGAATCCTAAAATTTGGTTGCCTTTAATAATTTTTGCTGTATTTACTATGACCCCGAGTATTTTAAAACAAATGAGACGCTTTTTTAGGAATGATAAGAAGTGATAGCGTCATCAAAATATAACGATAGAATGTATACAGCTGAGTAGTTACAACTATAAAGTTACTTTAAACCCAGAGGTTAACCAATCACGCATACCTCCGTCCATTGATATTACATTAGTATACCCCATCTTTTGCAGATTATATGCGGATAAAACAGATCTAAATCCGCCACCACAGTACAGCACTACGGTGGTGTTTTTATTAATAACAGTTTTTTCAATGTCACGTTCTATTGTTCCACGAGACATATGGATGGCGTTAGGGATATGTCCTTGATTCCATTCATGGTCTTCACGAACGTCAATAAGGGTGAAATCTTCATTATTATCCAGTTTGTTTTTCACATAATTAACGTCAACTTCTTTGACATGTGGGCGATATTCTTCAACTAAAGCTAAAAAATTATTATTATGTTGCATATGGTACACCTCTTGATAAATACAAGATGATATTTTACTATATAATGTCACATAAATAAGACTTTTATTTCTTTGGTAACAATTTTAAAATTTTAAATGCATAATAATATATTGTTAAATCAATAACATCACGATAATAACATAAAAGAGTATTATGAAAAATAAGTGAGCAGATTAAATATGATGGTAAAATACTAGATTGGGTTACATCTTTCTTTAGGTAAGGTGACGAGTTTGTATATTATCCTAGCAAAAATAGTTATTTTGTAATGTTATCAACTACTTTCCTAGGATTATTCATTTAGGATTTTAAACATATTATGCATGAAAATAAATTAGAATTTACAATCAAAGCGTTATTAATCGGTTTGCTGCTAGCAGTTGTTTTTTGCGGTACTAACGTATATCTTGGTCTTAAGATTGGCAATACAATTAGTGCGTCTGTGCCTGCCGCAGTGATTTCTATGGGTTTTTTACGGATGTTTAAAAAATACAGTACATTAGAAAATAGTATTGCGCAAACTACAGCTAGTTCTGGTGAGAGTATGGCCGCTGGAATAATCTTTGTGTTTCCATCCTTATTGATTTTAAGTGTATGGAATCAATTTAATTACCTAGAAATTATTTTGGTTATGTTACCTGGCGCATTAATTGGTGTAGTTTATTCGATTATATTGCGTAAGGTATTATTAAGTGATAG
Organism: uncultured Neisseriaceae bacterium; assembly: GCA_903891375.1. Taxonomy (GTDB): domain Bacteria; phylum Pseudomonadota; class Gammaproteobacteria; order Burkholderiales; family UBA11063; genus Aquella. The sequence goes on along the minus strand of CAITEL010000175.1, from coordinate 6,689 downwards.
ACAGCTTGGGTTCCCTGAGGGGCAGGCTATTGGTAAAGTTTTAGAAGCTACTGAGACAGTTGGTGATAAAACAGGTGGTAGATTATTAATGTTGGGGATGTTAATTTCTTCTTTTACTAGCTTTTGTCAAATTGGGTTACAGGTATTTTCAGGTGGGGTAACCAAAGCTTTTCAAGTTGGCAACAAATTAGTTGGCGGTGGGGTAAGTTTTTCGATTGCCATTATTGGTGCTGGCTATTTAGTTGGATTCGCACCAATGTTTGTAGCTTTTTTAGGGTTGATTTTAGCTTGGGGTATATTATTGCCAATCTTTACTAGTATTCACGGTATTTCTGATATCAGTGATATAACAGGAAGTGCTTTTTATACTTGGAAACATTATATTCGTCCAATTGGTATTGGCGTATTTATTTTTACAGGTTTTGCTACTATAATAATGTTAGCTCGACCAATTGTTCGTGGGGTCAAAGAATCCGCAAAAGCATTAAAAAACTTAACACAAATAGATGTTAAAGATAAAGATATCAATATTTTTAAATTGCTAGGTATTATTTTGCTTGCGTCAATTCCTGTGGTATTGTTAGTTATAAATCAATTAAGTCAAGTAAATGATTACAGCATAATTTTAAATGTAATTTTAGCTATTGCAATTTTATTGGTATTATTGATTGTTGGTTTTGGAATTGCGGCGGTTGCTGGCTATTTCGCTGGTTTAGCTGGTTCAACGTCATCCCCAATCTCTGGTTTAATTTTTATTGCAGTAATTGTGGTGAGTTTAATTTTACGGTTTGCCAGTCAATCTCATGTACCTAATGTGATGATGCATATGTTAGAAACGGTAGTGTTATTAGTTGGCTTTATTGGTGGTACTGCTGTTGTTACTAATGGAAGTGTACAAGATTATAAATCAGGACAAATAGTGGGTTCAACGCCGTACAAACAACAAACAGTCCTTTTTATCGGAGTTGTTTTGTCGGCATTAGTAGCACCATTGTTTATTACTTTAATATTTAATGCGTATGGTATAGCTGGTGTTGTACCTCATGCTGGAATGGATATTAATAAGACCTTGAGTGCACCACAAGCATCTGCTGTTGCTGCATTGACTAAAAACATTCTGGGTGGCTCACAAGATTGGAGCTTAATTCTTTATGGAATGATAATTGGTGCAGTAACGTTGTTTATTGATACAATAGGACGTAAAACAAATAAATTTAGATGTTCGATGGTGAGTGTGGGAATGGGTATTTATTTACCACCTGATTTAGTAATGGCCTTATTTATTGGGGGCTGTATTCGTGCTTTAGTGATTCGTGGGCAAAATAAAATCAAACAAAATCATGGTGCCGAAGTTAAAGAAAAAACGAATAATCGGGTTAATTTACTGGTGTGTGGATTGATTGCTGGTGAATCATTAATGGGGTTGATTTTATCTATTCCGTTTGTGGCTTATGGTAGTAGCGATGCATTAAAAATAGTAGGTGATAACTTTACAGATATTGCAATAGGATTATCTGTTGTGGTGAGTTTTTTGGTAATTCGTTATATTTATAAGACAGGTACTAAAGTATCTAAGTAAAACTATAACTACTTACCTGCACCAATTCTATCGTCAAAATATTTAGATATAATTGAGCATGTAAGTAGTTATGTTACCTGCATCAATTCTATCGTCATACTTCTCCACGTAACTCTCATAATTTCAGATAGTGTGTTGATACGAAGAATTTTTTTAACTTGGTAAAAAGTTATTATCTAAATCTAAAATTTGAGCAACGCTCCATTCACAATTATTTGGGAAAACTTCCTCATCTAAATTTGTTTCATCTGCTGCAAAAATTACAGCTTTTTCGTAAGCATTAGAAATATATTCATTAACTTTAGCTTTTAAGCTAGGGTTACTGCGTAAATGTTGGGTTATATCTAACCTTTGAACTTTTATTGTTCTGGTCCAACTTTTACATTGTCTTGCTGGTTGATACTTCCATTTTAGTAAATGCATTAATAAGACTTCTAATCGGTGAGAGAGTTCTCTTTTTTCTGTTGCTCCCATTAAGTGCAACTCCTCCTGCAGATGAATTAAATCAAGATTATTTATTTTTTTTTGTCTAAGTAGTTCTTCTTGTTGTTGTGTCCAAGCGTAAAAATCTGTTTCATATAAGTTTGCAGTATTTTGCACGGTGTAACTCCTTGCCAGTAGATTAATTAAATAATTTACTATTTATTAATATTGTCTCGGTTCTGTCTGGGCCTGTAGATATAATATCAATTTTTGTTTCTACTATTTCTTCAATACGTCTTATGTAATTTTTAGCAGCATCTGGCAACTGCTCATATGTTTTAATACCTGCAGTTGATTCGTGCCATCCAGCCATTGTTTCATAAATTGGTTCACAACCAACAACTAAATCAGAGCCAAAAGGTAAAATATCATACTCTTTACCGTTTCGGATATAACCAACACAGATTTTTATTTCGTCAATACCATCCATAACGTCAAGTTTAGTTAGACAAATCCCATCAATGCCATTGATTTGCACTGAACGTTTTAATGCTGCTGCATCAAACCAACCACAACGGCGAGGTCTACCAGTCACTGAACCAAATTCGTTACCACGAGAGGCTAAGCCTTGTCCAATTTCGTCAGTAAGTTCAGTAGGGAATGGTCCAGAGCCAACACGTGTATTGTATGCTTTAGTGATCCCAACTACATAATCAATCATTTTAGGGCTAATTCCACTACCTGTTGCGGCACCGCCTGCAACACAATTAGAAGAGGTGACAAACGGGTATGTGCCTAAATCAACATCAAGTAGCGTACCTTGTGCGCCTTCAAAAATTACTTTTTTACCTTCACGGCGCAGATTGAATAGTTTACGTGATACATCAGTTACCATTGGTTTAATTTCATCAGCATAAGCCAGTGTAGTATTAAGTACTTCATCAAAATCAATTTCAGCAACGTGATAATAATTTTTTAGCATAAAGTTATAGTATTCTAAGTTTTCTTTTAGTTTAGTGGCAAACAGTTCTGGATTAAATAAATCCTGCACCCGAATTGCGCGACGGGCTACTTTATCTTCGTAAGTAGGGCCTATGCCACGTCCAGTTGTTCCAATTTTGTCATTTCCTTTTTTGATTTCACGGGCTTGATCCATTGCAATATGATAAGGTAAAATTAATGGACAGGCCTCAGAGATTCGTAAGTTTCCCCGAACATTCACCCCAAGTGTTTCTAATTCGCTAATCTCTTTCATAAGAGCTTCTGGGGATACTACTACACCGTTACCAATAAAGCAAGTTACACCATCGTGTAGTATGCCAGATGGGAGTAAACGTAATACGGTTTTTTCTCCATTTATAACAATAGTGTGCCCAGCATTATGCCCACCTTGAAAACGCACAACGGCAGTTGCACTTTCAGTTAACCAATCAACGATTTTTCCTTTACCTTCGTCACCCCATTGTGAGCCAATTATCACGATGTTATTTTGCATGTCTTACGTGTCCCTTTTTGAAATGAATTATTTAAAAAAATGTTGTAGTAAACCACTTGCTATAAGTAAACCAGTGTTCCAAGTAACTATCCATAAAATTAATTGATTTTTGGTGGTTTCTAAATCTTTTTTTGTGGCTAAATCTTTTTTTTCAACCTCTTGGTGCGCTTGTTCGAGTACGTTTGATATTATCTGTTCAGTTTCTTTAGCTAGCACTTCTGCTTGTTCTTCTGAAAAGTTAGCTTTTCTTAATCTTTGTATGTATTCTACTATGCTAAAATTTTTAACGGAGATTGTACTCATTTTTTACCCTTATAATTCTTTGTGTTTCATCTAGATAATAATTATACCATAAACTAGTTGATAGTATATTGAATAATGTAGCTAATATGAGGTATAATCACTACTTAAAATATATACTTATTGGATATTAATTCACATGACAGATTCAAAGCCAAAAACAAAAGTAAAATTGAGAGATTCAATTATCCTATATAAACGTATATGGGGGTATATGTCGGTATATTGGCGACGTTTTTTAGTCTCAGTTATAGCAATGATTGTGGTTGCGGCTACCGAGCCAGCATTTGCCAGAATCATGAAACCATTAATTGATAAAGGTTTTACTGATAAAGATAAAACAGCGATTATTGTCACGCCGTTATTAGTGATGTTAATTTATTTAATACGAGCGATTGCATCCTATACTAATGAGACTAATTCTACTTGGTTATCTGGTACGGTCGTAGAAAAAATGCGCACTTTAATGTTCGATCGTTTACTCAAATTACCAGTACAATATTATGATAATAATAATTCGGGTCGGATTATCTCACGAATTGTTTTTGATGTTACACAAATCACTGAAGCTGGATTTAATATAATTACGGTTACCATTCGTGATGGATTTACCATAATTGGTTTATTAGGGCTTTTGTTTTATACAGATTGGCAACTTACTTTATTTTGTTTTTTTACTCTTCCTTTTGTTTTAATTCTGGTGCGAGTATTAGCACATAGATTACGTAGGCTTACACATAATAATCAACAGCAATATGGTGAAATGACACAAATTATAACTGAAGCAGTTCAAGGGCAAAAAGTCGTAAAATTGTATGACGGCTTACATTATGAAGGTTTGCGTTTTGCTAATAGCGTGAATGTGATTAAAACAAATAACGTTAAACAAACAGCCACATCTTCATTAAATACAGGGTTAAGTCAATTTCTAGTTTCTTGCTCTTTAGCTATGATACTATATTTTGCAGCCTCAAAGTCTAAGGCGAGTAACTTCACTGCAGGTGATTTTGTATCTTTTATTACTGCCATGATAATGATTCTACAGCCAATGAAACGTATTACCAATGTTACACAATCATTACAACGAGGACTCACTGCAGCTGAATCAGTATTTGATTTTTTAGAAAATGCAGAAGAGCCAGATACGGGCAAACTTAAGCTAAATGGAGTTACTGATTCTATTGTATTTAAACGAGTTAATTTTAAATATCCAACCTCTGAATGTAATATTTTAAATAACATTGATGTGCAAATAAAAAAAGGTGAAACAGTTGCTTTAGTTGGTAGTTCTGGTAGTGGAAAGACAACTTTTGCTAACCTTATCCCACGTTTTTATTTACCACAAGATGGTGCAATTTATATTGATGGCAATAATTTGTGTGATTTTGAGTTAGGCTCATTGCGTGATAATTTGGCTTTAGTTAGCCAAGATGTAGTGTTATTTAATGATACTGCGTATAATAACATAGCTTATGGATCAACATCTCGCACTGTCACGAAAGAGGATGTAGTGCGTGCGGCAAAACTAGCTAATGCATTAGAATTTATTGAACAATTACCTAATGGTTTTGATACTCTAATTGGAGAAAACGGTACACGGTTGTCAGGTGGACAAAAACAACGTCTTGCAATAGCTCGTGCTATTCTTAAAAATGCACCAATTTTAATCTTGGATGAGGCCACATCAGCGTTGGATAATCAATCCGAGAAACTGGTTCAAGAGGCATTGGATAGGCTTATAGAAGATCGCACAACGATTGTAATTGCACATAGATTATCAACGATTCTTCATGCTGACAAAATTATTGTGATGGAGCGAGGCAATATTGTTGAAGTTGGTAAACATGAAGAATTACTCGCTAAAAATGGCGCTTATGCGAGTTTATATAATGTACAATCCAATTGGGTGAGTTAAATTGACTAAACACTTGGCATTACTTGATCGTGATGTACAAATTCTGGAGTTTATTGCTAAATTTGGCTATTGCTTAGATCGGCATATAGAATTTTTATGTGATTTAACGCCTAAATATTGTTTAAAAGTACTTAAACGCTTAATAGATGCTGATTTAATAGAAAGAAAGCGTGTTTTAGCTTATAAAGATGCGTATCTTTTTCTGAGTAAAGAAGGTTCTAGATTTTTGAGCGTAAATTCACCACAAAAACCAGTATTAAATACGCTTAATCATGATACGTTATTAGTTGATTTATATTTTAAATTATCTACAGATCAACAAACAATACAAACAGATAAAGAAATCCGTCGATTTTTAGGGTTACACAATATCAATGATAGTTTGCGAATTCCTGATTTATTGATTAATGAAAATATAGCCATCGAGTTGGAGTTAAGTGAAAAACCAGCTCAACGTCTAGAACTAATAATTAATTCATATATCATGAATAATGAGATATGTAAGGTGCAATATTATTTGGCGAATGAAAGATTACTAAAAAAAATCCATAGTTTAACTAAAGGGCATACTAAATTTAAATTTTATATACTTAAATTAGATGAAGATAAAATACTCGAGATAATTCCTTTTACCCCAAGTGTTACTGCTAATCAGATGTATACTACACAGATTAATACAAATAATCCGAAAAAATTTGGTGCTTATACTTTTTTACCGTAGTAATTATGTTTGAATTGTTGGTTACCAGCCTAGTTGCGGTATTTATTGTTTTTATCAATCCATTATTTGGTTTGCTTCTAACATTATATTTGTTGTTATATAAAAGTTTTATTACAAGCCATAAAAATCGCTCATACATAACTGCAATTATAGGTACTGTACTTTTTTTCTATAACATAAAATATTTGACTGTGGTGTCTATACTAGATAAATTTAGATTTAATCTTCTATTTTTTAAAACTTATGGGGTTTATCG